>NZ_JBFRFN010000028.1:0-64749 GCF_052114825.1 Paenibacillus sp. 2TAF8 | reverse complement strand
GGGTTTGTTAAAATTTAGGGATAACGACTATGATCAGGTTGGCGGTGAGATGGCATGACACGGATTCAGGTGCACCCGGATGAAATGGAAAAAAACGTACGTCTGCTTCAGCAGAGTAAACAACAGCTTGGCAAAATTGTGTATGAATTGGACAAGACGATGTATTTTTTGCAATCGGAATGGTCGGGTGTGACAAGCGAGAAGTTTTTCTGGGATTTCATGAATATCAAGGAGAGTGTATTCCCCTCTACACTTGGGTTGCTGGATAAATTTCAGAATAAGATAAGTATGACGTTAAGTGCATTCAAAAAAGCAGACAATTCAGACGGAGAAATGCTGCAAATCCCGGATAAGCTGGAACCCAATTTTGCCACGGGATTGATTGATAAAGCTATCGGCGATACAGTTACAGGTGTGGGCGAGACTGTAGAGGCACTCTTCTATAATCCATTCAGTACATTGGGTAGTCTGGCCTATGATCTGACGGTTGGTAAAATCGTGGACGTTGGACGCGGAGTAGGATTTGCCTGGGATACCGCATGGGGCACAGGAACAGCAAGGTCCGACATCGAGCAGTTTGTGAACGAGCAGAAAAAACAGCTGAGTGAGGACGAATCAGGGTACTATAAAGGAGCGGTGGTAGGCCAAGCACTCTCTTATTTTCTCTTTGGTAAGGCTTTGCATTCGAAGGATCATCATGGATCGGGTGGATCAAGTGGATCAGGAGAAGGTAAGAAAGGGCCGGAGAAGGAGAGTGGGAAAGAGGGGAAGGGTGAAATTCCTAATATAGACCTTAATAGAATTGGTACAGGAGCGGTTGGTGACTTTCAAAATGTTAAAGATGTAAATGATCTCTTATCTAGGATACCTGAGGATGCTAAACAAATTCCCTGGCGAGAAGTGCCAGGAGGAGCAAAAGAAGGAGTGAAGTTCAGATGGGTTGATGAAGCAGGGAAGACATGGGACGTTCGCACGCACAGTGTAGACCCTACTGCCCCGCTTGGGAGTAATGCTGCCAATGGTTGGATTTATAGAGTAGAGGTTAAGCAAGTAGACCCAAAATGGAAGTGGACAATGGATTCCAACGGGAACTTTCATAAAGAAAATGTGCTTAGAGAGAAAAGTCCATATTATGATGAGTCAATTGCCAACGAGACTCATATCCCATTTGTTCAATAAAAAAGTGAGGTGAAGGAATTGAAGGTAGAAGAATTAAGAATGATACTCTCTGGTTCAGATGTTGAGGGGAAAATAGAAGTTTTAAGCCACCTTTGTGATGTATTTGAATCATACAACAATTCAATCGATAATTTTAAGGAAATAATTATAGCATTGATTGATTTCGGTCTCAGAGAAGACAATTTGGAGATAAAGGAAGAGATATTTAACACATTACTTTCCGCAGCAACTTATAAGAATATTGATGAGATCAACTTTGATATCCTAGCACACAATCTTGATACTCTGCCTGAAGAATGTTTCCATTCAGCATTGACGATATTAGGCTTCACAGTTAAAAAAGATTACTTATTCTATCTGACCAAGTATTTGAATCATGAAAATGGGAGTATTAGGGCAGATGCAATAAACGCAATAAATGAAATTGAAGGCTATTGGGCTAAAAAGAATGAATAGTATTTTTACATTTACATCCAATAAATAAGATCTTACATTACCACAATATGAGATAGCCACTCGTATTGTGGTCTTTTATCCTAGTACAGTTTGTTGATGAGTAGACCCCACCCAGTTATTAATTAGTAGGATATATGAGTCTAAGTTGACTTAACTCAAGTTGCATTCGTATAAAGACTTTTTCATTTTCTTTGTACGCAAATTAATGTTTTAGTTTCATGCCCTAAAAAGTGCTATTCAGATATATTGAACAGGTCGATTATGGTCAGGGTACCATCATGATTGATCTGTTTTTTACTAACCAATCGCACCTTTAAGGATGTGCTGCACGACAATTCATAATAGTGGTGACTACATCGAAAACATTTTTGATTTTATCATCAACTGAAAGGCGAGTTATCGCGATTGTAACTGTGAAGAAATGAATCTGGTGACGAGCAGTTGACATACAAAAGGCAAGGTAATGTGCAGGCTATCCCAACCATCGAAATGATCGCCCGAAATGTTGGATGCAATTCGAAGTCAGTAGAATGCCATATCAAGAAATTGGCAGGCGTCACATACTCCAGCTATCCATGAAGTCGGTGCCTCTTAAGCAGTTGACGTATTTTGCAAAATACCAAAAACAAATGTAATGCAGAAGAAGTGTATCAAACTATAAAGGAATTAATCAAATAGTCGATCCTATATAGGAGGGTACCCAGTACCGAATGAACCAATCATTCAACCAATAACACGTATAACCCATCTGATTGAATTTGTTGTAAGTACTAGAATACTTGAATCTCATACTCTAAATAGTTCTATTCCTTACTTTGAACAGATTGACGAGGATGGATTAAATGTAGCACAGACTTAAGAAAAAATTTCTGGAGAAGATTGCTGAATAGTGAATTTGAAGATAGTAGTACACTTGGTATCGATCATTATGAAACCGAACTAACATGAATTTAGAGGTGAGAGAAATGTATCTAGATGATACAGTGTGCAGAATAAACAGAATTAATTGGGGAAAAGTTGGTACTGTAATTTCTAATGAAGATGCTGCTTTAGGGTGTGAATTTTTAAGAAGGCTAGCTTTATTTTATAAAAATGAGGGCCTGAAACCACAACCACCCCTGTTTACTAATGTAGCCAAATTACTTGGTGATACTGAAGGTGAATTTCCGATCTCGATGTATTGCCATCCAAGAGTTTTGGAATTTGTTGCTGATTACCAGTACTTAAAGAAAATCATTGAGTTTACTATACAATTATCAATGTTTGTTGAGAAGAAACAAGAACATAGTGCCTATTTAAATGTATATGAGCCATTAATCAGAATATTGGAAAGAGGCGGATTTTTTGTTCTTAGACCACAAGAACTAGAGATACACAAAATCGAGTATATATCATTAAATGGCTGGTATGATAGATTTTTAATAACAGAGTTCTAAATCAGCGAATTATGATGGTTTGAAAATAAAACACAATTGGTCTCTATTCAGAATGAAACAGAAGAAGAGGCTAGAAAAACGAAAAGGAGGGTGAATGTGGGATATTACAGCCAAGCGATTGAAAGGATTTCCGTAATAGATTGGAGCAGGCTTGGAGAAGAGGAAACTGTGTCACAAAGTTATTTGTGTCGAGAGTATTTAAGGAGAGCAGCCAAATTTCTAAAAGATTATCCCGGTACTTGTGTACCCTTTTATTATGATTTCAAATTCAATTACGGAACCCAAAGAAAAGGTTGAGACGATTGAGGTACTGAACAACATAAGTCATTCTTACCATAAGATCCTCGTTACGAGTTATCTTGAACTACGTGCTCTTATTGATGATAAAAATCCAATTGCTATGGATAACAAAGATTTGTTTGAGCCGGCAATTAAGTTATATGAAAGAGGTGGTTTTTTTTATAGAAGGGAAGGATATGTATATATAAATGGTAGTTCGTTTTTGATTGCAGATGTTACTTGGAGTGAACAGAACCCACTAGATATTCGTGATGAAGTCTTGAATGCAATGGATCGTGGTTTTGTCGAGTAAACACTACAGATCCAAAAGAAGAATACTGTTGTAATGGAATCTTTACTTAACTATTGATGGTAACTCTGAGACAAATATATTTATAGGGTCTTTAGGAGGTGGAGAAAGATGGAGTATGACTTATTTATAGGAAGTAAGTTGGGAAGATTAAACGCAGCAGAACGGTTATATGAGGTGGCAAGGGATGTAATAGGTAAGGAAGTTAAGTTTGATAAAATACGACATCAACTTGGTTTTCAATATGTATGCATCGGTTGCGAATATTTTACAATAGATATCGATTTAGATGATGAGGATCATGATATGCAAGAATATCGGGAAATGAATATTAGATATCATGGCGTTAATACAGATGTACGTATTAGTGTTGAGCTGATTTCAAAGACGTTTAATATTGGATGGGTGAAATTTCTAGAATTGATGGGAAAGCTTTTACGTTCTATTGCTGGAGATTTTCTTTTGCTGGACGACACTTCTTTTCCAGTGATAAAAAGAAAAAATGATATTTTGTATGTAAATAGTAATGTAGATGAATACCGTGCAACGTATATTAATAAAAAGAATTTAAACCGTCTTCATTGTCCATTTATAGAGGAGAATTTTTCTATAAAATTATGAAAGATATAAGCTAGTCAAAATAAGGAGTGCTGAAATTTATGGGAATATCAGAAACGATTTTATTTAAAAAAAGGGCATAGTGTTAAAATAAATCAGTTATTATTACACTTTAATCAAATTTCTGACAGAGAAGGGTGGTTTCATAATCACGATTATGCAGAAGTTAAAATATAGTGAGTTTTGCCTTAGTGATATTCCATTAAGAGATTGTTACGAGAGACAGATTTGTTTTGGAATAGCTGATAAACCTCACCCATTTTTCTAATACATTCAAAGAAAACTAAAATAACATTTAACAAGGTTTTTTTGGGGAGGATTAATCAATGGACTACGAGTTATTTTTACAAACCAAACTTAACCGTAAATCTTTAGGTGAAATGATTAATCAATATGTTACTGAAACGGTTAAGGAGAACAGTTTACTCCAAATTAACGAAGATGAGATTGTAGTTGGCTGCAGATTTTTCACACTGTTCATTGAGATTGAGGATATTTCTGATATCACGTTTGTTCAAAAACATTATAACCTAGCTTTGAATGTCTGCATTACAATTCAATTGTTTGGCCGTACTTTTAATGATGGTATCGGTCATCTGTTCAAAGTGATTAGTAAACTTATTATGAAAGATACGAAAGGGAATCTATTATTCTTAGAAGATGGTTCTACTCAGTTACTTAGAATGGAAAAAGGTTTTTTGACTGCCAATAATCGGTTAGATCAGTATCAAATTAAATATTTTACTTCGAGCCTGCTGAGTATACTTAATTATCCTTATATTGAAAAGGAGCTATCAAGTTAGTTATTCGATTTTAAACAGTTTGAATAAGTCCGAATACATATCAAAGTAGGGAGACAAGCTTTATGGAATATTCACTTAAACTAAACGGAAGACAGGATACCTTATGGATTAAGAATCTACTGATGACTAAAAAACTTAGTGTAAGTTATACAAAAAATGAAAAGAATGATGAATTTGATCTGGGCAGCGGTTTGAAAATAAGGATATATGATAATCTATTCCCGCCAAATCATCCAGCCGCTTCTTATGAAACGATGTTCCAAGAAGAGGATTTTATATATGAACAGACTATATCTTACGAGTTGAAAAACAATCAACATTATGAGTTCTGTTATAAAACGATGTACGAAATCTCTTTTGCAATTCTAAAATCACTCCATGTAGATGGATTATTCTATCACATATCCGGAGAGGAAATATTTTTTTATGAAAAAGGAACATATAGGTTCAACGTAACTTACCTCGAATTACTTCAAACGAATTATGGAGAGCTTCTGGAGCAGATTGAATATGAAGTTTTCACCTGCTGAATTAGAGGAGGTCATACGAGAGTGAGTTCGTTAATTATTTTGAAGAAGATAGAACGTTATGTCCCTGAGAAGGCTATAGAAGCTATTGAGAGATCAGCTGCTAAAGCAAATATGTATTGCATTTTAATAAAACTTAAATATGATGGGCAGCTCTTTTTATCGGGGGAAGGGACACTTTCAGAAGTAGATGAATCCAAGTTCAAAAGTTTACAGAATAAAGAGAATTTGAAGTATTTCATTTTCAACGTCCATCCAATTGAAGAGGATTCATTTGACAGTTTTACATGGCTTACTCATGACGAGAATTATCTTTGGGCATTAGACATTGAAAATATACAATATGAAGATTATGAATTCATTTACAAGTTTGTAATAGAGTATTTTAAAGATAATCCAGAAGATTACTTATGGTTCGATGATGCCGAGTGGTATTACACAGCGGATGACATCTTGAGACTGAGTCAAAAGCCGTATAATCCCAAGTGGTGTAGTGAAAAGGTTATTTGAGTTAAGAGGATGGAGTGGAGAATGAATGAGTATCTCATCTTTTATCGTATTTGAATGTAAAAAGAGCCCTTCGGCTTATCACTTATTGAATAGGTTTAGACCCCTATGTACAAAAGAAAGTTTGTTTTTCGACAGTGACGATGAAAAATATGACATTGAAGGTGTATTAAAATACACTCGAATTTACATCAGTGACAAGCCATTTAAGGAAGATTACGCAAGAACGATCAGCTTTAGTTTATATGACGAACCACATGATTTTCAGATCGTGACTTTCGACTGGGATGAGAGGCAGGATGAATATTTTAAAGCAATAGTCTCTGATGATTTTTATGAGAATGAAGATTTATTGTTTCAACTCTTATTTGCTTTCCTAAATGAGTACACTGATGCAAAAGTATGGATTGAGGAAAACTGGTTCTACACTTTGGATGATCTTAAGAGGATAAACGATTCATACCATAGTAGCTGGTGTCACATGGACCCGACAACGATATAGATGAAATCTTAATTAGGCGAGCTCTAGTGGATCAGGAATCTTGGCACTATCAGTTTTAAATTTCGTGATCAAGCTCAACTTGAAAATAAGCCTTTGTAGATTTAGAATTTTCAAACAAAGTCTTATTTTTTTATTAATCAATAGATCCTAGACTCCACTTATCTTGTTTATTCTTTACAAAATAGTAGTAAGAATTGGGTGTTGTTACCTCGTTATCAGACACAACTTTGCCTCTAATTTCTACAACAATTCTACCTTCTTGATCTTCTTCAACAGTTCCGATTTTTTCAAATGCATAATCTTTTCCAAACAAATACATATAAGCATTGGCTGTTTCTTCATTCGCAAAAACGCTTTTAAATTCTTTCTCTTTTTTATTGGCTAATGAATCTAATGTTCTCTCCAATAAAACTTTTATGTCCTTGTTAAACAAAGGGTTGTCTATAGAATTTAAATCGATAAAAACCCCTGTTTGTATACTTGGAGCACTTTCGGCTTGAGTTTCAGTATGCTCTGTTTCAGGTGAATTATTTCCCGACTGTGATTCAGAATCCTTTTCGTTACCACAAGCAGTTACGATACCCAATGAAAGTATAATTAACATAGTATACAGAATCAGTTTTTTCATCTTTTACCTCCTCAATGGTATATATATTACAAACGTTATGAGAATCAGTTCTGTTACTTTAAATTCCGAAGCTTGAAAAATATTCAGAAAGAAAAATTCCATTCTGGGCATTTGATGAGAAGTACGAGCATGATAACTATATAAATCTTGATTTTTATCATTCAAGTGAGAATCTTTTCAGACTAATTATGGTGGAGGACTACAACCTGAACGAAGAAATTCTCCTTAAATTCAGTTATGAGTTTATCAAGATATACAAAGATATCAAGCTCTGGACAGAATTCGATTGGTTTTATGAGTTAAATGATTTAGAAAAAATAATAGAAAAACCGTTTGATAATGAATGGTGCTATAAGAATCCCACAGATGTATAAAATATTGAAAGATGAATCCTGACCATAGAGTAACATGTAAAAATGTGCACCCAAATAGGTCATTCTAAAGAGTTAATTCATGCAGACCATGAATTAACTCTTCTCCTTCTCTAGTACAAGTTCGAACGGGATAGAAATGTTATGTTGTTCGGCCGAGTTTGGACGTGCTTTAATCTCAAAAGTAAGATTCAATGATTCTGGCAGATCACGGATTTGATCCGTTTTTGCTGTAATGTAATAATGTTTATCTCCGAGTTTTAGAAGGGTTCCACTTACAGACTCAGCGAAAGGTTCACCTCGATTATAGAAGGTATATCCCAAATCGTTCTCGGACTGTCCGCCTCCCTCTATTTCATATCCCAACTGCAACTCGCTATTGTTATACGTTGCATGGAGTAACGTGATCGTGATGCCATTTACGGTTTTGGTTTGAGTGGGGATATTAGGTTCAGGCAGCGCTGATTCTTCTGATGATCCAGTAAAAAAGTAAAATCCAGCGGGAAGAACGAATATAAGGATACCAAAGATTAGGGCAATGACTATGCTCTTTTTATTCATAAAGTGTCGTGCTCCTTTCGTAATAAAGGACATATAGAGTCTGTGCACTCTTTATTTCTTAGGGATAACTTGTGGATTCATGAATTTGATATAACAGTTGTTTATTGTATATACAAATTATGCACATGTAAAATGTGGAGTATAGGTGTGTTTTGACATATCATCCTGTTCATCTTAATGGTACTACTGTATCCACACCCTATCTTAAACTTGCTTCCATATGCACCCTTATATTGATAGATATTATTTAAATCGTAAACTATAATGAAAAGTTCTCTTCATTTGTCGATAATAGTATAGAAGCCTTTAAAGATATTACATATGGATCACAACTACATATCCACAACCATCCTAACCTTCGAGAGGTACATTCATGAAACAAGGCATATATGAACAGCTTATCAACACCATCACCAGGCAGGAGATTTCGGCGCTCGACCCGGATGTGTATCACATTGGGACTGAGAAGCTGGATGCAGAGGAAGCGCGTAAGTTGCTGTCCACGTATTTGGCAGCGGTGACACGGCGGGCGCTCAAAATTGTACGGGAACAGACGGAAGACAAGATGGCCGTATTAGAGCAGATTCGAACCTGTAATGAAATTATTGCAACCCTGAAAGGCACGTTGGGGGAAGAGGAGTATGACGACTTGCAACTGGATGAGCAGGGTGAGGTGCTGACCCATGTGTATTCCAAGCTGAACAGCATTCGTGCCATTCGGGATACCAAAATCATTCGCCCGGATACGCCGATTGCCCAGAGCTCGTTATTCACAGGTGCCAAGTCTGAACCAAGTATGCTGCTGGAATTGCAAAAAGAGATCGTGACCGCCGACCGGATCGATTGGCTGGTGTCTTTTATCAAATTCAGTGGGCTTCGCCTGCTGCTGGAACAACTTCAGCAATTCACATCAGGTGGGGGCAAGCTGCGGATCATTACAACCACCTATATGGAGGCAACCGACCTTAAAGCCATTACCGAACTCAGCAAGTTACCGAACACCGAAATCCAGATTTCGTATGATACTAAAGTCACCCGGCTGCACGCCAAAACGTATATCTTCCACCGCGATACGGGATTCACCACCGCTTATGTCGGCTCTTCGAACCTGTCCAACCCGGCCCTGACCAGTGGCATGGAGTGGAATCTCAAGGTGACGGAGAAGGATTCCCTAGATGTGCTGCGCAAGATCGAAGCAACATTTGAGAGTTACTGGAATGACCGCGAATTTACGAGATACATTCCTGAGGATCGGGAGCATGAGGCACAGCTGAGAGCAGCTCTGAACCGCAAAAAAGACCAAACCGGACACTTCCACCTCGACATCCAGCCCTACGATTATCAAAAGGAAGTGCTGGAACAGCTGAGCGCCGAGCGCACGTTGTATGGACGAAACCGTAACCTGATCGTGGCCGCCACAGGCGTTGGCAAAACGGTCATCTCTGTCTTCGATTACAAGCGATTCCGCACAAACCATCCGGGAGCCAAGCTTCTTTTTGTCGCCCATCGGGAAGAGATTTTGAAGCAAAGCCGGGACACGTTCCGGTATATCCTGAAGGACATGAACTTTGGCGAGCTACACGTCGGGAGTCACCGCGCGGAGGCGCTGGAGCATCTGTTTGTCAGCATACAGAGCCTGAACGCCATGAAGTTAACGGACATAACCAGCCCAGACTATTACGACTATATCATTGTGGATGAATTCCACCATGCTGCTGCACCTTCCTACCAGAAGCTGTTGTCTCACTACGAGCCACAGATTTTGCTTGGACTCACAGCTACGCCTGAACGGATGGATGGTAAAGACATAACCGCTTACTTCGATCATACGATTGCCGCCGAGATCCGTCTGACGGATGCCATCGACCGGAAACTGCTTAGCCCATTTCAATATTTCGGGGTCACCGATACCGTTGATCTGTCTCAGGTGAAATGGTCACGTAAAGGCTACGATCTGAACGAACTGGAGAAACTTTACACCCATAACAAAATCCGTGCAAACCAGATCATGCAAAGTCTGAACCGATACGTCACCGATCTGGATGATGTCAAAGGATTGGGTTTCTGCGTAGGGGTAGATCATGCGCTGTATATGGCTAAAGTTTTCAACGAAGCCGGCATTCCATCTATAGCGCTGCATGGCGGATCAAGTGATCAGGAGCGTCATTCTGCAAAGGGAAGACTAGTAAATGGAGAACTGCGCCTGATCTTTGTTGTCGATCTGTACAATGAGGGTGTGGATATCCCTGAGGTGAATACGATTTTGTTCCTGCGTCCGACCGAAAGTTTAACCGTATTCCTGCAACAACTCGGCCGTGGACTACGGATGGCAGAAGGCAAAGAGTGCCTGACCGTGCTTGACTTCATCGGGCAAGCGCATCAGGAATACAGATACCAGGATAAATTCCGCGCCCTGATCGGTGCGACCAAACATTCCATCTCGTATTATGTAGAGAACGGCTTTTCGAACCTGCCTCGTGGCACCTTTATTCAGTTGGAAAAGCAGGCCAAAGATTACGTTATGCGTAATCTGAAACAGATGAGCCGTAATCGCAGAGCGTTGATCCAGAAGCTGCAAACATTCCAGCAGAACACCGGACTGCCGCTGACCTTGGCTCATTTTGTAGAGCATCACGGGATGACACTATATGAATTGTATGGCGGTCGTTCGGGAAAAAGGTATTTCCGTGGTCTGTTGGCCGAAGCGGGACTAACCGAGCCAGTAGATGATGAGCAAGAGGAATATATCCGCAGACTACCGTCTGTACTGACGATCAACTCCCGAAGCTGGCTGACGTTCCTGATCGAGTATATTGAAAAAGGTAAGGAACCCGCCACCGCTGATGAACAGCGTATGTTAATCATGTTCTATTACACCTTCCACCGTGCTGCACCGGAGAAGCTGGGGCTAAGCAGCATTGGAGAAGGCGTGGCACGAGTCCTGTCTTGCGCAGCATTCCGAGCTGAACTTGTGGATATTTTCAAATATAATCTGGCTCATCTGCGATTTGTGGATAAAAGTAATGCGTTCCCGTACACTTGTCCACTGGATATCCACTGTATGTACTCCATCGACCAAGTGCTCGCCGCCTTCGGCTACTGGAATGCCGAGCAATCGCCAACCTTCCGCGAAGGCGTAAAATATTTTGCCGATGAACAGACCGATATCTTCTTCATTACGTTGAACAAATCGGACAAAGATTTCTCACCATCCACACTGTACGAGGATTATGCGATTAATGAGCGTGTATTCCACTGGCAGACTCAGAGTCGGGTATCAGAGCATACGGCTACCGCGCAGCGGTATATTCATCATTGCGAAACTGGCAACCGGATTGCCCTGTTCGTGCGGGAGTATAAGGAGGAGAATGGTTATACATCTCCATTTGTCTTTCTGGGCGAAGCGGATTATGTGAGTCATGAAGGGAACAAACCGATGAGCTTTGTATGGCGACTACAGGAAGAGATGCCTGCGAAGATGGTGGCGGTGGCGAATAAGTGTATTGTTTGAGTTCTCTGATTAATGCAATTGTATCTTAAGAACTATTTTTATGGTATATTTACCCTGTATTTCTATTACAAATATAGAAGCTTGAGTTCAGATTTTTTACTCAATGTTTGAAGAGGGTGAGCTTTTGAAGAGAAAGGAATTAGAAATTTTTATAGTCGAAGCCTTAAAATCCCTCGGTGGAAAGGGATCAATAGTTGAGGTTTGTAAATATATATGGAAAAACTTTGAACATGAACTAAGATTAGGGGGAGATATATTTTATACATGGCAATACGAAATACGATGGGCAGTAAAAGGGCTGAGAGATATTGGAATAATTAAATCTGCATCTGAAAGCTCTAAAGGTTTTTGGGAGTTAGTCTAATTGAATTTTAATATTTAGGAGTTCTTTTGTTCTGTTACTCTAACAATAAATTAATAATTTCTAGATTTATAATAAGATAGGTCGTTAACAACACCTAGTGCGTAGCGTATTTAAAGATTATTATGGATATATTTGGATATATTAAGGATTAAGAAGATCATAAAATATTTCTATTAGAAACGAGGAGTTTAGTAATGCAAACATTAGATATAACAATAAATGAGGAACTTTTAATAGAAGTTTTAGGCAATGTAACTAGTCCCCTTGTCGTTCTCTCCGAGTTAATAAAAAATGGCGTCGATGCAGATGCAAAGTCTGTTACAATTTTTATTGATACAATTAAAAATTCAATTAAGATTGTCGATAATGGTGATGGATTTACTGAAGCTGACATTAACCGCTTGGGTATTGCTGCCTCCTCAAATAAAAAACGAGAGAATTTTTTATATAATAGTAGTGGCAAGATGCTTCTAGGTAGTAAGGGATTAGCTTTTTTTTCTGTGTTCTCATTGGGAGATAAAATAGAGGTTAGAACGAAAAACAAGGATGGTGAATGTTATATAATTAAATGGAGCAAAGAAGATAATCAGCTGATGTACGATCAAGTTTACAACGAAGAGTATGTAAAGGGTACGGAGATTATGATCTGTGGTGTCGAAAGTAACGACTTATTATTATTAAGTTCAGAAAAAGAGTTGAATAAGTTAAAACATATTTCATTAATTAATTTCAAAAGAAATATAATAATACCTAAAGTTGTAATATTCGTGGACAACATTCCTTTTGATATAAGTGTAGAAAATATTGAAAACTTTAGTGGTGATTTTGATGCAATGGTTACTTTTATATATGACGAAAGTACAAATACTCTAAAATATAGCTATGAAGTTAATGACGATCGAATTACTAGTAAAGAGATAGAAATAGACTTAAATGATAAGGTTGATGCAAAAAACATATTGAGAGATGTATACAAAATTATGCCAGCAGCAATTACCTTCGATGATTTTTTAACAAAGGGACTTATTGAAAAAAGAGAAATCTCGGTTCCTAGTTTTGAGGGAAAGTGGTATATGAAACGTGGTCGGAAAAATAATATAATGCAGAGATTTGAAAGTGGTATAAGAATTTATGTTAATAATTTTGCTTTATACAATTATTTGAACAAAAATAATGATTGGTTGCAATTGACTAATGTGAGTCAAGTGAAAAAAATCAATAATTTCAGACAAAATAATGTATTTGGATATGTTAGTTTTGATCAATTTAATGATCTGGCTGAAGGAATGAAAATATCAAATGAACGGGGAGGATTTATTGAAAATATTAATTTCAATAAATTTATAGATATAATTTATACTTACGTACTTTACATAACAATAGGTATTGATGTGGCAAGGAAGAACAATAGTTTCTTGTATGAGGCTTCCAATGGCCGAGGAGCAAGCAACGAAGGAGCAAGCGGCCAAGGAGCAAGCGACCAAGGGGCAAGCGGTCAAGGAGCGAGCGGTCAAGGAGCGAGCGGCCAAGGAGCAAGCGGCCAAGGAGCAAGCGGTCAAGGAGCGAGCGGCCAAGGAGCAAGCGGCCAAGGAGCAAGCGGCCAAGGAGCGAGCGGCCAAGGAGCGAGCGGCCAAGGAGCAAGCGGCCAAGGAGCAAGCGGTCAAGGAGCGAGCGGCCAAGGAGCAAGCGGCCAAGGAGCAAGCGGTCAAGGAGCGAGCGGCCAAGGAGCAAGCGGTCAAGCTGAAGATGATCAAGGCGATGAGAGTAGTCTCGAAATAGATGAAATATTAAAGGTGAAGAAAATAAAAGTAAGATCTGGTGAGCAGGTTTATTTGTTAGACCCGACAATTATTCGTTCAGAATATATTGATAATTTGAAAATCGTACCTAGAAAAAATACATCTATTACAGATAACGTTTTTTTGCTTACGAACTCCTATGGGGAATACATAATAGACTACTTCAGCGAAGATAAAAAAGATACATTAACCATAAAAGTAGAAAAAAGAAAAGTTACTGGCCTAGATCATGTAGAGGTTGATTTTTTTGAGTCAAGCATACACTTTTTAGGTGATTTTGATCTCAGTGAAATAAGTGATTTAGTGCGTCAGCTTAATGGATTAGAGTATAATGAAAAATATTTACTATATGTAATTTCTTTCAGAGCTATTCTGGAAGATATAGTTAAAAAATACATCTCAAGACGTTCTTTAGTCCTTAGTGGAAAATTTAAGGAAAATATTACACTTATGATTTCAGATATTCAGAATGTTTTAACTATTATAAAGAATGATCCTCTAAAGTCTGAGAAAATAAAAATCCAACAAATCTTTAAAGGCAATGATTCATTAAACAATTTTTTAGTAGGAGTTAATATTAAATTTTCTAATGAAAATTACGAAAAATTGCTACATTCATTGACACATAATCCAGCTAAGATTGACAAGAGTCTTGCACTCGAAATTGCTAATGATATCATTTTACCAATTTATTGGTTATCTAAGCTTTTAAAAGATAACGGATTTAGATAAAATCTAAAGCTATGAAAGTCAAAGTTTCTAACGCACAGTTATGTTTTTAATGTGTTCATTAACAAATTTTAAGAGTATAATGTAGTAGAGCCGTGCATTCATAAATGTGCGGCTCAACCCTGGATTCAGTACGAGAGGTGTTGTGCAATGGTAGCTAGTATTGAAAAGGAATGGTGGATAGGACTTGATTTGAATTATTCAGGAGAGAACAATTTTGCATCGTTTTTCCCGTCCAATGGTAACATTCATTCATATCCCGCAAAAGCAGTACCTGAAATGGTCGTTTCCTTATTGAAAAAATTAAAAGAAGAGTATTCAATTACAAATGTTTTAGATCCGTTTGTTGGAAGTGGGACAGTTGCCTTGGAATGTAAATATCTGGGATTGGATTTCTGCGGTTCTGATCTTAATCCATTATCAATTTTATTAGCTAGGACGAAGTCATTGACAGTTAATAATACATCATTTGTTGAGGAATCTCTTAAAGAATTTATTTCATTATTAAATAAAGAGTATTCGCCTGAAAAACTAGTGGAGTTATTTAACTTTGATAATATTGAGTATTGGTTTAAACCTGAGAATATCAAAGAACTTTCATTCATCAAGCAAGAAATAAATTTATATCTCCAAGGACATAATAAAGAATATCGGGAGACCTTTGCCTTAATATTATTAACTGCTTTTAGTTCAACTGTACGAGAAAGCTCATTAACTAGAAATAGTGAGTTTAAATTATACCGAATGTCCCCAGGCGATATTGATAAGTTTGACGTGAATTCTATCTCAGTATTTACAAATAAAATAGATAATTTATTAGGTCTGCTGGTTGAAACTAATAAATTATCTATTAGAAAAACAGAGACAAATATTCAACTGAAAAATGCTAAAGATTTATCACACCTTAAACAAAAGAAAATTGACGCAGTACTAACATCTCCACCATATGGAGACTCTCAAAGCACTGTTGCGTACGGTGAGTTTTCAAAACTCCCCTTACAGTGGTCGAAGGATCTATTATTTCGTTATTTGAATATTCCAACAACAATTGATAACGTTGATGAATATTTATTAGGTGGGAAAAAATCAACAAGTGATACTTCACTAAGGAAAATAATACGCTCTTCTACTACTTTAAGAAATTTATTTAAAGAAATGAAAATTGTTTGTCGAGATGCTTCTGAAAAGTATAGGATGTTAATTGATGATTTAGAAATAATTATGAAGGATGTGAAAGGGAATAAATTTGATCCTTCAAAATTAATAAGGAACACAGAGTTATATGAGTTAGTAAAAGAGAGGATTCGTTTGGATTACTATAGGATCTTCAATAAATCAGGAAAATTGTCAAACAAAGAAGTTAAGTTAAAAGCGAAGCGATTAACAGAAATTTTTCTGAGTGAGTTAAATGGAGATAACTTGTGCTCTGAAACAGTTCAGATCTTGTCAAATAAACTTCCATTTGTTAAGGAAACGCTTAAACGAAAAGTGATTGCTTTACCACGTAGGGTTAGACAAGTGCTTCATTTTTTCAAGGAATTATATTTAGTTGTGGAACAAACAGATCAAGTTTTAGTGGAAAGTGGAGTTCAAGCATGGATAGTAGGGCATAGAACAGTGCTGGGTTCAATAACAGTTGATATGGCAGAGGTACTTAACGATTGGTTTTTATCTCTCGGATATGATAAGGTTATAACATTACATCGACAGTATTCTTTTAAACGCTTACCTCATCATATAAATTCTACAGTAACACGTAAAAATGAAATTAAAACTATGATGGAAGAACATATAGTTATTGTAAGGAAATATACTTCTGCTGAGTAATATCAGTTGGAGTATTTTTATTTAATCCTACATGTTTCTTATACACATATGATCTAAAATAAAGAACTAACTCCTGTAATGAATCATTCAAGGTATGAAAGTCAAGAGTGTATCCTATAGTGAGGTTACACTCATACAGAAATAAAAAAATATAACGTTCATTATGAAGTATAGACAATGCGGTGCTGTAATAGTTAAACGGAAGAATAAAGCAGGATCGGAATTTTGGGGTTGCAGCAATTTCCCAAATTGCCGTAAAACAAAGGCTGTCTGAGTAGATTAAAAAAATAAACAACCAAAGGCAGAGCGGCTTATATGTCGCTCTGCCTTTGGTTGTTGTGCATCTTCAGAGTTCATTTTAGAATCTCGCGTATCACATTTTTGACTAAAAGAATACTATCAGGTGAAGCTTCTCTCAGCATTGTTACAACTTCTTGGATGATTATTTCCGATTCTGTGAAGTGATACTCTTCATCAACATACGCAAATAATTGAATTAAGTTCACTTCAAGGGACTCAGCGATCTTGGCCAAGTTCACCAAAGAAACATTCTTTTCACCACGTTCAATCTGACCTATGTATGAAAAATGAAATCCGCCTTTTTCTCCGAGGGATTCTTGTGAATACCCTCTTTCTTTGCGTAGTGCGCGAATTCTGGCTCCGACCAATTTTAAAACTTCTCTATCCTCGTTCATGGTATTCACCTCTCTATGTTAAAAAGTGTAGTCAAGTTTCCTAAAGGTAAACACCAAACGAAGAATACAAAATAATAATTTGATTACTATGAGTATCATTTTGTTGTATAATATTGGTATTAACTCATTGGAGGGATGACAATGGCAAGAAATTGGTCCATTATCGAAGCACATTGTAATCACCAAGTAGATTTTACTCCACGTTTTCAAGGATCTTATGACTCTATACAATCTGAGTTCAAACATAATCCAGATGACTATAGACTGCATAATACAATGTTGGACTATCACCAACATTCGACATATCACATCAAACTTGCCAACATCATGCATAGTCACAATCAGTTCCAGGCTTGTCTGATCCTCTGCGATTGGGCACTAGCTTCCATGGTCAAGGCAATATATATCCAAAAATATCATGTAGTACATCCACCGAAGGAGCTTACCATGAATGAGATTTTGCCTATAGTGCATACAAATACTGAACCAGGATTGGATATTGCTTTGTTCATCGGTACAATTCAACATATATCCTCCATAGAAGAGTTTAACCAGAATCGGGCTCTACAACCAAACAACATCGAGAAGCTGCTTCAACGAACAGAAGAAATACTAGAGGAGTTAGAGAACCGACTGAAGAATGATATAGAGTTGAAATAAACTATTAATTGAATATGTTATGTAAAGTGGTCAGCTTTTTTGAAAATAGGACTCCAAGAGTACAGGTACTTAGTGAAAGCTTTTATAATAAGGGAAAATCAGGATATTGGACGGATGTATGTATCTTGTGCTTCTGCTAACATAGTTGAATCTTATATATTTCGGAGAGAACCCTATGAGTACAATTAAAGTAACACCAGAGCAACTACTACATGTATCCAAACAGATTGAGCAGGGAAGACAACAGTTGGAGTCCATACGAAGTGATTTGTCTGCGAGAATTGGCTTTATCGAATCTCAGTGGGCTGGAGCAACGCAAGAACGGTTTTTCTTCGACTTTCAGCAATCTCGTCCTGTACTGGATCGTGCACTGGAGAGTATGTTAAAGTCCTCTCAGGATCTCAAGGTCATTGCCGAGAGGTTCCAACAAGCCGATCAGGAACAGGTGAGCGTGGGGGCAGTTGCAGGGCAGATTGCTGCCGGCACAATGATGAATCGTGAAATAGGTATGCCCGAAAAGGAACGAAGAATGGTATATAATCCGTTGTTTGGTGCTTACATGCCTGCTAGTGAATCGGGAAATGGAATGACGGGACAAAAGGAACTCAGGGAATATTGGAAAAATGGTGGTTCTTATGAAGAAATGAGAACAGGGTCGAAGCAACCGGATTCTAGTGGTGGGGAAATATATGATGAACAAATTAAGGCATTTGAAGAAGGTCACCATCCGGTAACCGGAGCATCTATACCTGCGTGGCAAGCAGGAGTTTCTATCGCAAGTTTACAACTCGGTAAGATCGCGATGGCTTTTACGGGGATGTATAATAGGGGCTACAAGGTGCCGAAAGAGGGATTCAATCTTTTCCCAAAATCTAAAATGGAAAATCTTAATGTAAGGCATTCAGTATATGTGAATAAACATACTGTGTTAAGTTCTGCGACAGCTCCCAAGAAAGGTGGGGAGACTATCGTAGGACATGCCTTGCAGAAACATGCAGGGCGAAATCCTGATATATGGGGTAGAGTTCAGGGTGGACCGGATCAAATAAACGAAGTAGCTAAGAAACATTTACAAGATATACTGGATTCCTCAGGAGGATTTGATAAAGTTACAAATCATAGAGGTATAACATTTCTAGAAAAAAAATTACCTGATGGACGTGGAGTTAGACTTAATCAGGATAGATCATTTAAGGGATTTATTGATCAGTAACGGAGGCTGTGACTGTGGAAAATTTAGAGATTATCCTAATTGATTTTAGCAAAAGCAATCTGGATCAATTCATCAAAAAAGATTTGAATATTCAACCGGATCAAATTCGTAGCTCCCATTTTTACGATAATAACAGGGGAGAAGATACGGAATTTCAGGATATAACAAGCTTCGAGGAGATACTCTCTCCTAAGGGAACGGGCAACCTGTTTCTGTCTGACCTTAATTTGGGGCGAACCTTTCATGATGTGATGATTGTGTTTTCGTTTGATGAGCAATACGGAGATGTGACAATGAATTTTCCTGAAGAAGAGTTTTATAATGGAGGGAAATCGGAGACAACGTTAAGGGCTGAAGGATTAATACGATATATCTTTGATTTGATGGACAAGTACAAAATTAAAAAAGTTAGAGTCGGATATGAACCAGCTACGGACGATGACACATGCTTGGTAGAGATCAATAACGAAACAAAGAAGTTCAAAGACATTGTTACAAAATTATTGGGATAGTTTCATATAACCAGAAGTCCATTGCAACTCCTAAACGAGTAGCGATGGGCTTTTTTTTTTGCTTTTTATCCGCTCCCACCACTTTACAAAATCAACCGTTCACCATCCATGGCAAATGGTATAATGGCAAAAAGGGAGATTCTGGCGCACAGCTAGAAGGTTCTCACAGTAGAGAGGATGATATACCACATGCCTACATACAACAAATTGGTGCGGGACAAGATTCCGCATATTATCACATCCAGCGGTAAGGAGTGCCGGACGCGCATTCTGGACCCGGAGGAATACAAGCAAGAGTTAAGAACAAAGCTCAGTGAAGAGTTGGAAGAATACATGAGTGCAGGAAGTGATCAGGAAGCACTTGAAGAACTGGCTGATATGCTCGAAGTGATCCGGGCGCTGGCAGAGGTGCATGGAGCCAACGTTGCTCAACTGGACAAGCTGCGTGCCGATAAAGCCGAGGCGCGTGGAGGATTTCAGGAGAGAGTGTATCTGATCGATGTCGACGAAGCTTAATGTAAAACTGATTACCGACAATCTGGCCGATGAACTTATTACCCGGATGCAGCATGCGTCCGGGATTTATATTATGACTTCCTTTATGATGCAATCTGGAGTCAAGCTGCTTGCTCCGCATTTGAAGCGAGCGGCAGAACGTGGGGCAGAGGTGCGTATGCTCGCGGGAGATTATCTTTATATCACACAGCCAGAGGGATTACGGGCGCTTTGTGAAGTTGATTCACGAATCGAAGCAAGGCTTTGGCGAAGCATGGGTACTTCTTTTCACCCTAAAGCGTATCTGTTTGATCATGAACATGGAGAAGGCATGTTGATTGTCGGCTCATCCAACTTTTCATTTACAGCACTCAAGACGGGGTACGAGTGGAATCTGGCAATGAATGCGGAAGCAGAGCCATATACGTTTCAGTCGGCTTTGGAGAAGTTCATGCAGAGTTTCTATCACGAGACAACCTTGCCAGTAAACCCGGATTCCATCGCACTTTATGAAGAAGAGTACCGGTTGTACCACCAGAAGAACCCGGAGATGATCCAGCGGATCACCGAGATGGAGGAAGCGGAGTTTGGTACGAGAATACCAGAGGAGGAGACCGAACAAGAGTCTGCTGTCTTGTCTCTTTTGCCTATTCAGCCGCGATTTGCTCAGTTAGATGCGCTCGAAGCATTGAACGCCACGATGGAGGAGCAGTATGAAAGAGCCATGGTGGTGATGGCTACGGGACTTGGCAAAACCTATCTGGCTGGTTTTTTCTCCCAAAGATTTGAGCGGATTTTGTTTATAGCGCACCGGGAAGAGATTTTGAATCAGGCGAAAAAATCGTTCCAACAGATCATGCCAGAACGTAGTCATGGGATATTTAACGGTAAGCATAAGGATGGAGAGGCGGACTGTGTGTACGCTTCGATCTATACGCTGAGTTTGCAACGACATCGGGATGTGTTTGCGGCTGATGCCTTTGATCTGATCGTGGTGGATGAGTTTCATCATGCGGCGGCGAAGACGTATATGAAGGTCATTGAGTATTTCCGTCCACAGTTTTTACTGGGCATTACGGCAACCCCGGATCGACTGGATGGTAAGGATGTATATGCACTGTGTGACGGAAATGTCGCGTACCAGATGCATTTTATCGAAGCGATCCGGCGCGGGTGGCTGGCGCCATTCCAGTATTACGGTGTATTCGACGATACCGACTATTCCAAAATTCGCTTAATCGGCACCAAATATGATGAAGAACAGCTTATGTCCGTTCAGCTACAAGAGGAGCATGTGGAAACGATCTATGCGGCATGGATGCGGCACAAGCAGACGAGAACCATCGGTTTTTGTTCATCTATTCGTCAAGCAGATTACTTGGCTGCGTATTTCCGCAGTCAGGGGGTAAAGGTGCTTAGTCTGCATTCACGTACGTCGGAAATGTCTCGCGAGGAAGCCATCCGGCGGCTGGGTGCGGGAGAACTCGAAGTTGTGCTGACCGTAGATCTATTTAATGAAGGAACGGATATTCCAAGCGTAGATACGCTACTCTTCGTCCGTCCAACCGAGTCACTTACCGTATTCACCCAGCAGGTAGGCCGTGGGTTGAGGCTAGCGGAAGGAAAGTCACACTGTGTTATCATCGACCTGATCGGGAATTACCGCAATGCGGATATAAAGCTTAGCCTGCTGGACGTGCGTGGAGACGAGGAACGTAGTGGAAAAACGCTGGACTCGGCTATACCGGAAGTTCCGGACAACTGTGGTATTCATTTGGAAACCCGAGTAGTGAATCTACTTCAGGAGTTAAGCCGCAAGCGGATGCCACGCCGCGAGAAATTGCATCAGGATTTTCTGAATGTAAAACGAGAGCTCGGTCGCATCCCGACTTATCTGGAGCTTCATCTTATGAGTCAGTCTAAAAGCATTGGATACCGGAGCGAATTTGGCTCATATGTCGGTTTCCTGTACTGGGCAGAGTTATTATCCCAGGCTGAGGGAGAGATTTATGTTCGGCATGAGGCATGGCTGCGAGATGTCGAGAAGACGCTCATGAACAAAAGCTACAAAATGGTCGTGTTGCTCTACATGCTGGAGCGAGGCGAGATGCACTGGATGGAACCGATCACACCGGGTGAAATGGCTGAATTTTTCTATACGTACCTGACGGAAAAGGAGTATCGGAAACGAAAGGACTTCTCGGATAAAGGTAAGGTCGCACTCACGGAATGGAATGAGAAGACAGAAAATGAGATCGTGAAGCTAATTATTGACATGCCCATGTCCAAGTGGGGCGGAGTCAAGGGAAGTATGACGCGGTTCGAAAATGGCGTGTTCTCGCTGAATGTGGAAGTGCAGAATTCAGAGGAACGAGCAGTGTTATATCGCTGGACACGGGAAATATGTCAGTATCGGTTGCATGCGTATTTTGAACGAGGGAATCTCTAATTAGATATATTGATGAGATATAAGTGGCAGTGAAGCGGGGACAAAATGGGCTTCGTTGCTGCTTATGTTTTTATGATGAAAACGTAATTGAAAACTCATCTGAGTCATTATCTGAACAATTGCTCCGATAACTCTAGGCTCCCATTAAGGAGAGTACAACATGGTGGATTTCCTTAGAAAAGTAAATTCGTTAGTACAGAAGAGGGTGAACTTACATCCTGATGATCCGGCAATTCAGTTAATATGGCATGAATTGGTGAGTCTGTTAAAGAGTAACGAGGAAAGGGCGATAGCATTTTTAGAGCAAAGTAAGGAAACGGAATTGTATTGGTTATGTGAGATATTTGAGGATTTATCTGCCGAATTTCTGAGTCGAGCATTTATACATTGTCTACTAGAGCTGCAAAAGAAATATCCCGACCTGGATATGGAGCAAGATATCGAGTACGCGATTCAATCCATAGAAGAATAACGGATTGGAGTGAGAGGATGAGAGTACAGCTTAAAAATACAATAACATTACAAACCAACTTATCATTGGATCGAAGCTATATGGTATATGCAATAGAATCTACGGCTTCAGGAAATACGTACTATAGAATTGAAAATGATGCGAAGCAGATTGTTCCGTATGATTCGATGTTTTTTGATGTAGTTTCAGATAAGCTATATGGTGAATGGACGGTCTTAAACAAGTCTAATCAATCATCTGCCAGAGTTCCCGGAGAAATCGCTTATATCACATTTTGGGAAGAGCTTTATAATGATGATCCAAGGGCTCTACGCGCTTTCAGACAAGTTAAGGCCAGATTTTATCTCGCAGAATTAGAAGCGTTCGAAATTAGAGATATTCTGGAGAGTAACAACGAAGATGAGATTGACTTTGTTTTTAATATGTTAGTACGCGCGAAGTGTGACACGTTCATATACGAAGTAATTCAGTTCGCCAAAACAAGGCTGATAGAGCTGAAGCATAACTATTCAGAGGAAGATTTGTTGATAGCTGCATTCGAGTATTTGAGTTTATTCAAAGAAGAACATATCCATGCATTTTTTATAGAATACTTGACCAATATTGAACTTGGAAATGATAAACTAACCAAAATTGTGAGTAATTACTTTGCTTCATAACATAAATGGCAAGTGGATATAGGGGAAGTGGGAATCTGCTAGAGGTTGGTGGAGAGGATGTCAAAGAGTATTTATCTAAAAAACAAAGATGAGTTATTGCCACAGGAACTTATGGCTTATACATTGGCCAAATTAGGATCTTACGCATGGAGTAGGACAGAGATGTACAAACCGAATCGGATATATGAGCGTCCTGCTGGTTTTTATTTCAGATTTCACAATGCCGATCAGGTTTATGAACAATTAAAGCCATGTATTGAGGAGTTCAAAGGTAACTTGAAATGGATAATTCATGTAAGTCCTGTAACCAGACATCAAAATTATGTTGTTGAACCTGCTGATGTATACTATGCGAAACAAGCCGAGACATATCAGGTAAATATGGAGCTGCGGGATGTGCTTCAAGCGTCGTATAAGGACATATGTGAACTGGCGATTCAAGATATTCCTCTATTATGCAACCATATTGAGCAATGGTTTGAGCTGGAGCATAAACAACTCTATCCACCTACCATACCGAATTAGTGAGTAAGGGGAGATTCGTTTGTCACAAAGTGCAATTCGTTATAATCAGCGAACACGTTATATACAAGATGCTCAATTAGGTGCAGTGATTCAGTGTGTTTTTATAGTTGTAGATCAAAATGCCACGAAATTTTCTGACGAAATCGGGTGGTTATTGCATGCAATAGAGGAGTGGT
Organism: Paenibacillus sp. 2TAF8; assembly: GCF_052114825.1. Classification (NCBI taxonomy): domain Bacteria; kingdom Bacillati; phylum Bacillota; class Bacilli; order Caryophanales; family Paenibacillaceae; genus Paenibacillus; species Paenibacillus sp. 2TAF8. The sequence goes on along the minus strand of NZ_JBFRFN010000028.1, from coordinate 40,486 downwards.
GGAGTGATTTTGAAGAGTTGCCACCAGGACTAAAGGATATTGAATTAGATAAGTGGCTGACAACGGGACGCCGTAAAGAGATGTTTAACATATTGTTAGTTGGAGCTCTTGAACAATGTGATGAATCCTTAAAAGATGAAATATTCAAATGGATAGAGATATTGAGAGATTGATCTAACAACACGGAATTTCAGTCCAGGCCCTGTAACTTAACTATACAAGTTGAACTATTCTTTTACACAATAACGGAGAGGACAGAAAAAACCTGAAAAAGCGGAGCTAAAAGCTTTCTGAAAGAAAGCTAGCATCGGAAGCATACGCTTCGCCTTTATCACCGGATTTTCCACTTTGGAAAAGGGAATCCAAAAAATCTGGGGATAACCGCTACTCTCCAGGTTATTCTGTCATCGGAGTGGGCCGTGTAAAATCTTTAGTTCAACTTATATAGATTCATTCTGGACGTAATGATTTTTATTGCATTTTTACTGGCCAAAGGAGTTTTGGACATGGGAAAGTATGTATCTGTTAGAGGTTGGTTAGAGTGTGATGAGAATACAGTTAGCGAAGTGAAAAAGATAAGAGATGACTTCACAGCGAGTTATAATGAAGGTTTACTGGATAAAGAGAAATTGGAACTGTATCAGTCGGGCTGGACATTCCCGGAGAAGCAAATTAATTGGACAGCTTATGTATTTTATGGGGCAGATGTCAGAGAGTATCATCTTGATTTTATGAGGAAACAGCTTTCTGAGATGGCTAACATTCAAGATGTAATAGGATATTTTTTGATCGATGATCATGATGGAGATTATCATTTGTGCTGGCAGATATATGAGAATAAGATTGTTGAGAGTGAACAGCAGAATATCGTATTCAACAAATAAATAAGTTTAAATCAAAGGCCCACTTCAACTTCTAGTAGAGGAGTGATGGGCTGTTTTCGTTTGGAGGTAATGAAGGAATGACATCTGCTTTTGTATTAGTAGAAGAGAACAGTAATATACCGATAGATCGTTTGGTGAGAGATATACAACAAGCCTGTAGGGAAGCGAGATTACATATCGTTTCTGGAATACAAGATGTAGATTCAGAACAGAACTTGAAACATGGTGCCTTTGGTATTTCATTTTCAGAGCAACAAGCATCAGACCTTGATACGGTAAATAATTCGATTAGAGTCGATGTATATGATGAACCTGCTCCATATCAATACAGAGAATTGGAATGGAAAGAGGATGGGCGAGTATATTTTAACACGCTTATTATCGATGAGGTTTATCAAAATGAAGAGGTCACCCTAATCTTTCTGTATCATTTCCTCGCGAAACATCCACAGATGGTGGTTTGGATGGAGGAAGACCGAGTCTATACATTGTCTGATTTGGAGGAAGCTTTGAAGATTTCAAAGATGTACCCATTTACATTGAATCATCCTGATCTATTGTCGAGATGGATCAAGTGAACGATCTGTTTACATGCCTAAACCTGCTTGTTACTTCGTGAAATTAGACCTATAATGAAGTAGATTTTAAGTGGTTTAATAGTACTATTTTTGAGGGTAGTCTGGATTTGATACATATTGTTTGAGAAGATCGCCATCCATATTTTTAGAGGGATTCTGGAATTTAACCGGCTGTTCACTATATTGTGGGAGCCGTTTTTAGTTGTAGCATAAGTAAGCTCTCRAAATCAATTAAACATTGAGGGCGGCATGTCTTTCGAATAGAACTTTGAAATTATAGCTTATGAACAAGGGGATAGGATTAATCGTGACCAAGCAACAGTTAGTCTATTTTGAGCAAAAGCGGGATCAAGTTATTCAAGTTTTAGGAGAAATCAAAAGAGTTGCTGAGTTGTTGAATGTTTCTCCCATAGTGGACCTGTTGACCACTACGACGGATGATTTAAAGAATCAACGATTTAAGGTCGTAGTCGTCGGAGAGTTTTCGAGGGGGAAATCCACCTTTATTAATGGGTTGCTCGGAAAAAGAATTTTGCCATCTTCGCCGGTTCCTACCACGACGATACTGAACAAGATTGTATATGCTGAGGCGCCCACATATACTTTGGTATTTAGAGATGCTAATCGTATACCGGAGATCGTCAGCGAAGATGCATTCAAGGCCATTGTAGCACCTGATGAGCTGTTCGAAGAAGACGAAGATGCGATGATGATAAGGAATGAACAACTGGAACGGATTACGAATATTGCATATGCAGAAATTGGTTACCCAACGGAGATTTGCTGCCATGGAGTCGAAATAGTAGATACACCGGGAACCAATGATTTAGATGCTGCACGGGAAGAGATCACTTATCGCTTTATTCCTCAATCCGATGCTTCCATTATTCTGTTATCAGGTAAGATGCCTCTTGCACAAACAGAAATGAATTTCATCAGGGATCGGATTATCGCTTCGGATATAAAAAAACTGTTTTTTGTAATAAATTTCAAGGACGCACTGAAGACAGAGTCTGATCAAAACAAAGTCATACAGTATATCGATACGCATCTTCGAACTGTAGTGAGTAACCCGCGTATTTTTATGTTATCCGCCAAGCAAGCTTTATCTGCAAAACGACGTTTACAGGGCGAGACAGTAAAGGGTCAAGCGGTGCCGCTTGAAGAAACAGGATACCCTGAATTTGAGGTAGCTTTATCTAAGTTTCTTGCTGAGGAACAGGGGAAAATCAAGCTGCTGAAGCCTGCTGAACGAGGCATACGGATGGTCGAAGAATTGAAACGAAACCACATCCGTCTTTTAGTCGGTATGATGTCGTTAAATATGGAGCAACTTGAACAACAGCTAGCACAGATTCGTAGTGAACTGGAGCGAGCACGTGCGTCTAGCAACAAGACACTTAAGAGCTTGGAAATGAATCTAATGACATCGGGAATCAAACTACGCGAAGAATTCGTGAACAGTCTTCATGAGATTGCTAATAGTGCCGTTCAAACGATTACGAATTATCAGGGAGCATTAGATAATGACGAAATCGCTCGAGCTGTAGAAAACATCGTTGCCCCCTTGCAGACAGAATTGCAAGCCCGCCTCAAGGCACTTCAAACAAAATGGATCCAAGAAGAACTGGAGCGGGCGAACCGGAAGCTACTACACGAATGGGATGCTATTGAAACCAAGATCGTTGATTCATTGTCCTTCGGGGTAGATGTCTCCGGGGATGATTTACAACGATATCAAACCCAATATGATGAAAGTGAAATCGCCGTAAAGACGGGATTGGGATCATTAAGCATTTTTGGCTTGATTGCAACCTTCCATATTGCTATCCCGATTGCAGTTCCGGCTCTGTTTTTCGGTGGCTCCTTCCTGTACACATACTTTCAAAATAAGATGCGTGATCGTATGCTAGGAGAGGCGAGGGTATTGATCGAAAAGCGTTATCGAGATGGAATTCCTCTAGCGTCATCCTCTTTTGATGAACAATGGAGAAAGCTTACAGATCAAGTTGTGCAGTCATTCCAGGACGAGATGAATCTAAGGTTAGATTCCATGATTCAACGATTAGACCAGATCGAATATGAATATGGGACTGAAAAGTATACAGTAGAAGCGCGTAAACAAGAGCTTACGAGTTATCTGTCCGTATTGGAAAAGTGCGAGGAGATGCTTCAAGGTATTGCGGTAAATCTGGAAATCGAATAATCATAGAAAGGTGAGAAACATATGTATAACTATAATAAAGCGAAGCAGCAGCTTCTATATATGATTGAAGAAGTCATGAATCGACTTGAAATGGATTTACCAGAATCAACTCAAATTGAAAAAATGAAAACGCTCCATGCAGATATTCAGGCAGATTTCCACATGATCGTGGTATTAGGTGAATTTAAGCGTGGGAAGTCAACATTTGTGAACGCGCTATTAGGAGAAGAATTACTTCCTGTCGATGTAACACCAACAACCGCTACGATTAATGCTGTTTTCCATGGTTCCGAAAGAAAACTTAGTGTTTATCATGAGAATGGAACAGTCGAGGAGTCGGAATTAAGCTTTGGGGCGCTGAATCGTTTTTCGGTGGATGGCTCAGAAGATACCAATACCGTGAGATTTATTAAAATACAGCTGCCAGCCCCTATGCTTGGAGAACGGGGTGTCATTGTTGATACACCAGGAGTCAATGATATGAATCGTCAACGAATGGATGTGACGTTCCAATATATCCCTCGTGCTGATGCAGTTTTGTTTTTACTTGATGCTACTGCGCCTGTGAAACGTTCTGAATTTGAATTTATATCGGAGACGTTTGGAAAATATGGATTGGATCGGATCGTATTTATCGCAAATTTCTATGACCAAGTAGATGAAGAGGATCAGCATGATTTATTACGGCAAATTGAAACCCGCCTCAAGCCAGCGTTGAATGGAATGAAGCCACATGTCATTCCATTCTCAGCAAGAGAAGCTTTAACGGCACGTCTGGCGGGAGATCAGGATACTATAGAAACTTCAGGGTTCCATTATGTTTCGGAAGCAGTGCAAGATTTAATAGAACGTGGGAAGCAGTCGGACAGAAAGTTACTTCGTTACAAGCAGCGGATGCAATGGTGTCTCGCAACGATCCGGGTGGAATTAGACCAAGTACTGACGTTGAGACGGCAAGATATTGAAGAGATCATGCTGTATGTGGATGGTCTCGAATCGATTAAACATAAGCACGAAATAATTCGTCGCCAAATGATAGCTTATGTGGAAGATCGCCAGGTGGAGATCAAAACCATAGTACATAAATCGTTTAGCCATTTTGAGTTAAATGTGAAAGAAGATTTACATTACATGATCATGAGTTATAACGGTAGCGGTATGAAAGAATTCGTAGAAAATCAAATTCCGTTACTTTTGAAGAAAAGAATTAATCAATGGATTGAGCAGTATATGCCCGCTGTTGACAAACTGTTGCAAATGCTGGAGCGAGAGCTTGCGATCGGACTTGCGACGGAATTTAATACGAATATCTCTCGTCTTGCTATTCAAAAAAGGGGAGGAGCTATCCAGGTTGACGCGAAATTAGCGATTACTTCTGAAAATTTATTATCAACTCAAGTGATYGCAGGAGTAATTGCTGGAAGTGTAGGTGTGATTGCTTCGTTAATGGGGGGGATTGTATTTCTCCCTTTTGTCAGCTTGGCAGGTTTCCCGGTTCTTCAAAACATGATGGCCAAAAAACAACTGGAAAGCAATAAAGAAAAATTGTTACCAGAACTTGACGAGGCACTTCGACAAGTAGGTCTAGGTTTCCGGGCCGAACTTGACAAACAATTGGATCAGCTTACAACAGATATACAGGATGCTGCTATATTGCGATATGAAGAATTTGTTGAATTTATCCATGTACAGTTAGCGCGAGAAGTGCGGGAGCGACAGGACATCTCTACGGGTTTGGAACACGAAAGGTCCCGCTTTGAGCAGATGATCATCATGCTTGAAGATTGGGACAGACAAGTTGAAGCCATTCACATTATTGAACGGATAGGAGAATGACATAAGGAATGCCCATATCCATAGCTGGAATTTCAGGAATCATAGCATTAATTGTTCTTTTCCTTATTGTATTTGCATGGGTGCGCAGAGCAAGAACGAAGAAAGTTTCATCTACTAAGGCAGCTCAGGAAGCAGTACGATCAGAGTCTCAACCAAGAGAGCGTAGGCGGTTTGATGTGTCTCGACAGGAGCCTGAATATATGAAGTCGATCAAAGCTGCTTTCTCTTCTCAGTTACCTGAATACCAATCTAATAAGTCGTTATCAGAGATGATCAAAGATACGTTAGATCGATTACAGAACTTTTTGAACCAGTATCCTGAATTGGAGAAACAAAAGCAACAACTGGATATACTTGCCGCAGATGCGGGGAAGCCGCTTTTAGTCGTTGTAATGGGGCAATTCAAAACCGGTAAAAGTAGTTTTATTAATACTTTATTGGGTCAGGAGGCATTAAGAGTTGATGTAACTCCTGCCACTGCTGCGGTAACAATGCTTGTATACGGTGAGACATCCGAGTTCATTGGACATATGCGGGACGGAAGAGAGAAATTGTTCCCTATTGAACAGTTGCATGCTCTATCTGCAGAAGGGGATGAAGAAGGTGCCCGCTTGCGTAGTGAACTCAGTTATCTGGAGGTTAGATTGCCGATAGAGATACTCAGGAGAATTACGATCGTCGATACTCCCGGGTTAAACTCAGATAATCCACTACACACAGAGGCGACGGAATTTTTCATGGAACGGGCAGATCAGGTCTTTTGGCTGTTCTCATATGCACAGGCTGCATCCCGGTTTGATATGTCAAGCTTGCAAAATAGTCGGAAAGATCTGCTTCCGATCGGTATCGTCAATCGGATCGATGAGCATGACGAGGAAGAGATGGATCTAGAAGATTTTCTGGACAGTGTGAAACGAAAAGCGGGAGATCGAATTAGCCATTTAGTAGGCGTGTCTGCGTATTTAGCTTCTCAAGCTAGACTCTCAAACGACACTTCACTTTGGGAGGAGAGTCGATGGGGAAATCTGGAGGAGCTACTGGATCATGAGGTCTATGCAAAAGGTGAGCAGAAAAAAATAGTTCGTGTTCTCTCCCGTCTTCATGACTGGCTCTCAGACCTTATGAAGGAGGTGGAGAATGCTGCAGGGAGACATGATCTAGCTTTTACCTTCATTCATGATAATGAAAAAGCCATTGCTGATTTGAGCACGAAATTGGAGGAGGCAAGAACGCTCTATCATTCGTGGGAGGGCCACTCCCAAACGACAGCCTTCTACAACCTCACTAGAATTCCAATATACGTGGAGGATTCAACCAAGTTAAATGCTCAAATCCAGATGATGCAGAGCGTTTATGAAAAGCTCGCTGATGAACGGAAAATGCTGGATGAAGAGGCAAAGAAAATTCACTCTGAAATTGAGCTGCATAATATAGCTTATAGCCAGCTTGAAGAAGAATTTAAGAAATATAACAAATCGGGCATGTTTGGGGGAGCACCGATTTTGGATTGGGATGGAACCGGAAAACGTCTTACCTCCCGTGAGAATGAGTTGAACCAAGAGGCCATTATTTTAAATAGTCAAACAGACCAATCTGCACGCGATGAAGAAGCGTTCCTGGATCGGTTGAATCGTAATGAAAAAGAAGCGTTGGACTTGTCCCATAAGATCGTGGAAGCATTGAATCAGACCGTTCAAGGGCTGCAGAGCCAGCTTGAAAACAAYGAGGACGCTACGGAAAGAGCAATGGTGCAATTAGAGGAACTGGATTGGGCGCCAATTTTGCATGGAAAGATAAACCGATTGGTAGCATGGGATTTAGGTTTGAAGATCGCAGAGATTGAACGTTGCATTGGAGTGAATGGCCAAGTCTCTGAGAAGATCGAAGGTGTGATGCAACGGATAGTCGATCTAAAAAGAATTCTTATCACCACCTCTAACAAGGTTGAAATGGATTTGGAGAAGCAACGTCCTCAATCGAAGATATCTTCGAGGCAGATATCTGAACTCATCGAATCAGCTGGGGAGGGAGCAGTTTTATCGCTACCAGAGGGTATTTATCAATTCGACGACACCCTTGAGATTTCCAAGTCGATAACGCTTGCTGGCCAAGGATCGAAACAAACGATTTTCAAAGGTGAAGTTGACACAATGCTCAGGCTCATTGGGAATACCCGTTTTCAAATATCGGGGATTAGCTTCGACCTTGAGGGACATATGGGATGTGTCATACATGCTGTTGAAGGTAGTCTACTCATCGAAAGCTGTTCGTTTAGAGGAGCTATCGAAATAGAAACGGAACAAACTCAGCAAGAGCTTCCCAATTATGAAGGCACAGAAGGGATCGCAATATGTGTGGGACTAGGTGTTCAATTTGATGTTTGGAACAGCCATTTTGATCAAAATTCGGTAGGCATTGTTCTTCACGGAAAAAATGATGCAACCATTCAAGAGAGTGGATTCACGAATAATACTTGTGGCATACTCTTTCTGAAAGAGAGTGAAGGTTCGCTTCATACTAATGAGTTTATAAACAATAACTTTGGAATCGCTGCTATTGGTGAGAGTAAACCAATCTGTAAAAACAACAGGTTTTGGGGCAATCATATTGGTGCTTGGTCTGGAGAAAATTCAAAGGTATTTTATGCCTATAATGAATTTATCAACAGTGATCAATGTGGAGTGCTATCTTCCGATACTAGTTTTTCGACTCTGGAAGGTAATGCGTTTCGGGGAAATCTTCATGGCATGGGTATGACGAACTCGGCAGGAGCATATGTGTACGGGAATCGAAGCGAAAACAATTACCTCCATGGACTTTGTATGGAAAGTGACGGTGTTCTCATCGCTGAATACAATCACTTCGAATATAACGGAGTTCACGGGATAGCGAGTCTGGGCAAAGGTGAACTTCAACTGTCAAACAATAAAATAATCAATAACTTTGACCATGGTGTCTATGCCGAAGGAGAGGGGGATATTGTTATCAGTGATAATAAAATTTCCTACAATCGACATTATGGTATTCATCTTGCAGGGGCCACGAATAGCCGTGTTGAGCGAAATGAATGTTGGATGAATATGCATGGGATCGTTATTTCTCATTCTTCCAAAACAGAAGTTATAGAAAATGATCTGATGAATCGAATTATCGGCCTCTTGTTTATGGGGAACGCGCAGGGCACCGCGGATCGGAATCATTGCCATAGCAATACAACTGGCTTACAAGCTATGGATAACACTAATTTTAGGTGGTCTGGCAACATCGTCGAGGAAAACAAAGAATGTGGTATTCATATTCTCAATCGTGCGACAGGGATCATTGAATCTAACCAATGTTTCGATAACAAAGGCTTTGGCATTTTGAACGAAAGCATGCATAAAGTGGATACAACATCAAATAACTGCCGGCGTAATAACTATCCCGGAATTGCGTACAATCATGATGCAAATGGGCGGATTTATAGCAATAGTTGCGAGGAGAATAATGCTGGCATCCGGATCGGAGGTCAGGCAAATGTGGAGATCATCGGCAACGAGTGTTTAAGGAATCGTTATGAAGGTATTGGGTTGCAGAATTCAGCGAAGGGAAAAGTTAAGGACAATCGTTGCAATAATAACCATAGCGAAGGCTTCTTGGTTGTAGAGCATGCCTATGTCCATATGGAGAATAATGAAGCACAAGAGAACGAAGAATGCGGCATACGTTTCTCGGATTTAGCCAAAGGTTTCATCATAAATAATCGTGCGAGTTACAACCAGGCTTTTGGCATATACATTGATTCAAAAGCCAGTGTGAAATCGGAGAATAACTCGACTATTTCGAATAAACTCGGACAGTACAGAGAAAAGAAATACTAATGGAATGAGGATGGGATTTATGGAAACATATACAGCATTTGATAATGTTTTTGGCGGTAAAACGATCGTTCAGAATGGGCAAGAAGTTATGAATACAACACCAAATGTGCTGGGCGGAGAAGATATAAGCAGAGCGGGCCATCCTGTTGGCCGTACTGTTCCAAATGTGTTTGAGGGCCTTGATATTTACGAACATGGGCAAAAAGTGGCACACACCCAAAAGAATATATTCGGTGGCCAAGATGTATATGATAACGGCCATGTTGTCGCAAGTACTATGCCAGATGGATTGGGGGGGACATCGATATTATCCTCTGGTCAGACTGTGGGACACATGTATCCCTCAGTTTCCGGGTTAGAAACGATCATTCACCACTCCGATCCGTTGGCTCATGTTAATTCATTTGTGATGCAACCTCTTATTTTTTGACTCTAGCACCTAAAATGGTATCTAAAATGGCGAAAAATGATTTGTATCACTAAAAGGTACATCTTCTTCAAATAAATTGAAGAAGATGTACCTTTCTTTGTTGTATAGTTGATTTATTGGGAAAATGGAAGCATGCAGATTATTCGTCAACAACAGAACTTATAGTGAATGAAGTAGGATATAAACTACATGATGTGAGGAGCATGTTTATGAAAAAATATGTAACCTTCTTGCTAGTGTTACTGATCCTTGGAACAGGAAGTGTAGTCGGGTTCTACTTAAACGATCTTTCCATCAAAGCGACTAGTAAATTAACACCTGGACAGGAAAAGATGGATCATTATTCTTTGCCTGATGAAATAGAAATTCAAAGTGAAGATAAGACATTTAATTTGCCTCTCGATGTTGTTCCTAAATATAAAGATTATTTATTGCATGAAGAGGATGTCCAATCCGAGATTGCTCGTACTCAGTTCGTTACCATGGAAACACCATCTATTAAAGAGCATATTAATCTCGTGAAGTATAATTGTGGGAATAAAGACTGTTCTACTATTTTAGTTAAATCAGATGGCAGGAAAAGTGGAAGTATAAATTTACCCAATGGTATATTTCAAGACTATAAATTCTCTCCTGATCTTACAAAGGTCTTGATTCGGTATGCTTATAGTGAGGGTAGACAAATCTATAAACAAATCCTTGTTGCCATTGATCTTCAATCACTTCAATTGATTGGATACTTATCCTCCAGGCTCGAAGAGCAGTTTATGTTAACACCAAACTGGCCAATCATTTCGTATGATTGGAAGGATCATAATCATTTCATTATTGAAACTGCAGCGTTAGAGACAAATGGTTATACTGATTTAGAAAGATGGTTTTTATCCGAAGATCGAAAAATCAAGAAAATAAAAATTGAGATCGATGCATCCAAGCGATTAAATGAATATCCTGGAGCTAAATAACAAAGGGTGAGGAATAATGAATTGGAAATAAGATTGGTGTAGTATTATACAATTTTGAGTCAAGCTGCTTACCCCACATTTGGAAGTGTGCATCAGAACGTGGAGCTGAGTTGCAAATGCTCGCAAGAGACAGTTTTTACATCACTCAGGCTGAGGTGATTCGAGCGCGCTGTGAGGTTGATTCACGAATCCAACATAAGGCTCTGGCGAAGCAGGGTACTTCTTTTCTGAATATCTCAAATGGAACCATTCAAATAAAAAACAGACCACACACCGTTTAGAGTATTGTAGTCTGGTTTCTATTTTTCATATCTTGTTTTCCATAACCGATAAATATAAACGGCAATGAGTATAAACGTAGGTATGATTACGGGTTGAATTAGATTGCCAATAGGCAGGGAACTCATAAGCGAAATGACGTAACTAACTACTGCAAACCCAACAAACAGTGCTAGATTCCCAATGAAGAATTGGTTGACAGATTTCTTCTGATACCGATACATTACAACACTCATTGCAAGCACAACTATAATGAGGAACACCGATTCTGAGAGGGTTATCCATCTTCCAAGCTGTCTAATGGAGTCAACATCATTTTGTGTAATGTTATTCTCAGAAAGCCACTGTTGAGCATGGCTTAACCTAGTATTCTCTAAAATCACATACATGCTGTAACTGATAAGTAATAGAATTGTGTATATGTGTAAAAAGAGTGGGGGGAGCTTTTCACTTTTGGTTTGCATGTAGTATCACCTCTTTTCTTTCAAAGTACTTATATTTGTCTAAGGCTGTGATCAGGTGAATGGATTGGTAAACCTTAACATAAATATAGTTATTATGACACCAAATAAGCGATATTGAGGCACATTACTACAAAAGGTTCAGGAAAAAAGATTGAATTTATTTGTACCTTTGCGTAACTGTGAATTTTAAATGTGGAAAATGGTGGTTGACTAGTAGATAATGAAATTATAGCAAGTTTAGATCATTAGAATTAGGAGCGATTGGCATGGCGAATACAGTACCAGAAGCGATTCCGAAGAAAGCGACAGCAGGAGAGAGACTATTATTTGAGACGTTAAAGAAACATCTGCCTGAAGAATATATCGTTTATTATGAACCAGAGATTCGCGGGAGAAGGCCTGATTTTGTCATTATCGGACCAGATTTGGGTTTGCTGGTACTGGAAGCGAAGGATTATACCAAAAGCACGTTACATCAGTTGAATCGGGATGAGTGGACTTTGCGTAATACAGCAGGTGAGTTGGTCACTGCCCGGAGCCCTTTAAAGCAAGCGAGAGATTATGCATTTTTAATTACAGACCAGTTGAAGAAGGATAAGAATCTGATCAAAGAGGGAACACCAGGATATTTAAAATTCAATTACGGCTACGGTGTGGTATTCACCCGCTTGAAGCAGCAAGATTTTCTCCAAATGGACCTATACAGTGTCATCGATCCCTTGTTTGTACTTACTAGAGAAGAAATGGACCCGGATGATGAAGATTTCTCGGCAGAGATTTTAATTGAAAAATTACTACATATGTTCACGGTTCCTACTCGGAACCGTTATAGCTTGACACATGAAGATATACAGGCGATCCGTTACCATCTATTTCCTGAAGTGCGAATCAGTGCGGAGCGCAAAGAAGTGGTGCCTCATCAGGATCAGCTCCTGTTATCTCTGCATAACATCAAGACAATGGATTTGCATCAGGAGAAGATGGCGAAGCAGGTTGGAGACAAACACCGTTTAATTCGCGGCGTTGCCGGTAGTGGTAAAACGCTCGTTCTCATCAGTCGGGCAAGTATGCTGGCTAAGGAGCATCCGGACTGGGATATCCTTGTACTTTGTTATGGTTCAACCTTATCGCAGTATTTAAGGCGAGCTATTGTGCAGAAGATGGCGGAGCCTGAGGATTTATTTGACTTTGCAGAGCAGACTACGAATTCCGATTTCCAATCTAATATTCAGGTGAAAACGTTTCACTCGTGGCTTGGACAGCAATTTCGAATCATAGACAGGAAACTGCCCGATTTGCTGGAAAAGGTGGAACAGGGGCAACAAGAATTACCGAAGTATGATGCCATACTGATTGATGAGGGACAGGACTTTGATGCAGATTGGTTGAGGCTGGTGAGCTTATGTCTTAATGATGAGACGCAGTCGCTCTTGCTCGTAGAGGACAGGGCGCAAACCATTTTCAAACGTAAAAATAGTCTGGCACAGGATACCGGATTAGACTTCCGTGGGCGTTCCAAGATTTTAACGATTAATTATCGGAATACGGCGCAGATTGTTCAGTTTGCTTGGGATTTCTATAAAGATCAGTCCAAGTTACAGCAGAAAGTCATTAGTACTGGGGCTGATGCGATTGAGATTATTCCTCCTCAGTTCACGAAACGCAGAGGTCCTGAACCCCTGATATATCGAAGTAAGAATACTCAAGTGGAGATGGGGTTTGTTGCGAAATCAATAGACTATTTACGTCGGGAAAAATCATTTGCTCTGAAGGATATTGCTATTTTGTATAGGGTACAGGAATCCAATCAAGTAAATATTATTGAAGAACTGGGAAAAGCTCTGGACGATAGCAGTCTAACATATAGTTGGGTAACGCAGGATGATCAGTCCAAGAAGAGTTTTAACCGCGAAGAGGAAAGTATCAAAGTATTAACGATTGATAGTGCAAAGGGACTTGATTTCAGAGCCGTGTTTATCATCTCGATTGAGACGATGCCTCGCAAAGCGGGGAAAAAAGATGAAGTGGATGAACGTGAAGTATCTCGTTTTTATATCGGAATGACGCGGGCGTTGGAATGGTTATTCCTGAGCTACTCTGGAGAATCTTCATTCACCGAATATCTTGATGAGGTTCAACGGCAGAAAGCGAATAAACTTACATCTGGTTCTACATCCATTGTGAAATAGGTGGTAAAACTAAAACAACAAAGAAAAGCTTATCATTACTTCATCTTATTGGAGCGGATAAGCTTTTCTTGCGATACGGATCTTGAACCTGATGAGTAGTCCGGTATCCTGGTTGTTCTGGATGTTAACTAGATTCATTCTGGACGCAATGATTTTCACTGCATTTTTACTGCCCAAAGGAGTTTTGGACATGGGAAAGTATGTATCGGTTAGAGGTTGGTTGGAGTGTGATGAGAATACACTTAATGAAGTGAAAAAGATAAGGGATGACTTCACAGCGAGTTATAATGAAGGTTTACTAGAAGAAGATAAATTGGAACTATACCAGTCGGGCTGGACATTCCCAGAGAGGCAAATTAATTGGACGGCATATGTTTTTTATGGGGCAGATGTCAGAGAGTATCATCTTGATTTTATGAAAAAGCAGCTTTCTGAGATGGCTAACATTCAAGATGTAACAGGATATTTTTTGATCGATGATCATGATGGAGATTATCATCGGTGCTGGCAGATATATGAGAATAAGATTGTTGAGAGTGAACAGCAGAATATCGTATTCAACAAATAAATAAGTTTAAATCAAAGGCCCACTTCAACTTCTAGTAGAGGAATTATGGACTGTGTGCACGGATAGGCAATAAACATAATCAAATTAAGAAAAGCTTATCTAACTTCATCTTGGCGAAGCAGATAAGCTTTCTTTAAGTGCATTTCAAGCAAATCAATTTCTACTTCTTCCCAGCCGGAACCATCGTTTTAGCAATGCGAAGCAGCTCTTCATCGGAAATGTTACCTTTAGCATCTCTCAGCATGTAATGATAAGCATACTTGGTTTTTGGATCTTCATATACCCATATGAACTCTGATGACCCGCCGTCATACTTCCGCTGGATGACATCCTGCCCGTTAATTTTAATCTTATGACTGGTGATTTTCAGGCTATCTTGATATGAGGAAGTGACTGTACCGGTGTCCTGACTGTTCAGAATGGTCAGAGCAACTTCCTTTTTACCGCTGGTGTAAGTCAGGGTGGTAAGCCAGAACTCGTCTGTAAAAGGAACAGGCATCAAGGCGTAGTCTTTTCCTGAAGCCTGCGCTTCCAGGAGAAGTCTGGTGGCGATGTCTTGTTTCTCCGTCTCCGAGAGCTTGTTGAGGTCCATTCCATGCTCCATATGCACGCTTGCTTTTTGGAACGTATAGTTTTCTTTTCCCTTGCCAGCAATCTTTTTAGCTAGAGGTTGGCCCGGAACTTTAACCATCTTTTGCAGAGTGGTGAAACTTTTAATGATATGAGAATTGGCCTTGAGATAGAGTTCCTGATTCGGATTGTTAGGCACGATGTAGATGATCGCTGCTTCACCTGGTTTAATCTGATCCACCCAGATGTTATTCATGAGACGAATTCTTTTGTCATCATCTTCGGTACGTTCAGAGACTGTGTGGGTCATTGGTTTTTCTTGAAAAAGCACATCTCCGTTACCGTTGGTCAAAGAATGATACTTCACGGCAGCAAATCCGGTCGACGCGGTTAACAATAAACCTAGAGTAAGCAGTAAACTAACTTTGTATTTCACAAAAAATCTCTCCTTTGGTTTTGGTTGTTCTTCAAGATAAATTTGGCTCATGATTCGTTGATGCAGTGCAGTATCTTCGGGTTCGACTCTTTGAAATCGGAATTTCAGGTCGTGCCCGGGGTCCAAGTGCTCCAATGGTCTTTCCCTCCTGACTCAGGATCAGATAACATCTTGTCCTTTCCCCCTTCTTACACTTGGTATAACGGAACGGTGTACTGAAGATGTGACAATTTAATCATTAAATATTGTAATTTATGGTTTTATTTTAAATTTGAAAAAAATAGAAGAAAGGCTTATCATGCTTCAAAGGATTGAAGTGGATAAGCCTTTTTTTCATATAACATGGATTGATAAAATTAATTTTTGGATGCTGGAATAAGCGTCTCGGCAATATGGATTAATTCTTCTGGAGGAACGATCCCTTCACGAACACCAAGCGTGTAGTGGTATGCATACTTGGTTTCAGGCTCCTGATACACCCACATTAATTCTGTAACATCCCCCCCGTATGTGCGCGCAATCACGTCCTGTCCGTGTATCTTGAGTTTACGGCTGGCGGTATTCAGATTCTCGTCATAAGAAGCAATCAGTGGCCCGGTATCCTTGCTGTTCATCACGCTTAGTGAAATCTCATTTTTACCGCTGGTATAAGTGATGGAAGATAGCTGAAATTCATCGGTGAATGCAACCGGCATGAGCGCATAATCTTTCCCGATAGTTTGAGCTTGAAGGCGCAGCTTTCGGATCAAGTCATCCTTTTTCTCATCCGAAAGCTCATATAGGTCCTGCTCATATTCCATATACACGCTGGCTTTCTGGAAAGCATAGGTACGTGAAGCTCCCGAGAGCTCTTGATGCAGCGGTATGCCAGGGACATGAACCATCTGGTTTAATTCCCCAAAGCTATCGATCATGAACGGGTTTGACTTGATATCAAACTGATGATGTGGATTATTCGGCACGACATAGATCAGTGCAGCTTTTCCCGGTTCAATCTCATTCACCCAGATTTCATTCATGCGATGAATTCGTTCCTGCTCTTCTGCATCAAGCTCATATGTATAATCAGCAGACAGTGGTTTTTCTTCGAAAAGCACATCCCCATTGTCGTTGAATAACGACTGATACTTTATTGCCGCAAAGCCGGTGGATACGGTCAGCAGCAGCCCAACGAGGAGAAGCACACCGACACGATGTTTAACGAAGAAGCGTTCTTTTGGGACGAATTCCTGGTTAATCTCATGCATGACTCGCTTTTGCAGGGTCTGGTCAAGCGGTTCAACCTTTTGAAACAGTGCTTTCAGGTCTTGTCCGGGATCGTTGTGACTCATTTGGCTTTTCCTCCTCTTGACTGACGTAGTTCTTTCTGAATTTAGCAGCAGCTCGTTGAAATTTTTTACGAAGGTAGGCGGCATTCTGATTAAGTATAAGACTGATATCATTGTAGCTTTTGTCCTCGACACAGCGCAGAATCAGCAGGCTTCGTTCTTCTGCGGACAGTGCGGCAAGGGCGTGTAAGACAGCCGGATTATAATATTTGTGATCAATCGCTTGATCGACATGATTGTTCTCCCGGTCATTTTTGTACAGAAAAGGCAGTAATCTCGTGACCTTGCGCTTGCGAAGCATATCAATAGAATGATTATAGGCAATACGATAAAGCCAGGCTTCAAAAGGCCGGTCAGGCTGATAGGTGTGCAGTCCGCGATACGCTTTCAGGAATACCTCTTGGCTGCAGTCCTCCGCCTCTCCGTAGTCCCCCAGCATGTGGTAACAGTAATTGAAGATGAATTTCTCACAGCGAGTTACAATCAGGGCATATCTGTCTTTATTCCCCTGCAGCACATCCGTGATGATCTGATGAATTGGTTCTTCCAAGTGATTCCCCCCTCACATATAGTATGACGGAACGAGGAGGGCGAAATGTGACAGGTGGGATAAGGAAAAGTTAAGGAATGATCTTTTTTGTTACAATACTGCTTCTCTTACATCCAATTTTGATACCAAACTGAAACAACATATAACAGCTAATCAAGATATAATGCATATAACTGGAAAAACACCCCACTAATGGGGTGCCCATTTTACGATATCAAAAGTTGGTTGAATACGATAAACCGAAGGTCGAGATGTTATAGCTTTTTCCATGTACCGTACCTGATCCATCTCGAATAGCGGTTCTGCGGGCAATCGGGTCGGAACCCTTAACTCCCTTTAATACGGAGAACAGTCGATCTCTATCAGGATAACGTGTGGTTTCACCACTTTTTCTCCATGCTTTTTCGAGAGAGGTGATCTCGGCAATAATCGAACTTTCTCCGGAAAAGCTCCATGACTGAACGGCATGGTCGAATAGAAAGGCCAGTCCTTGCGTGCTTATAATTCCAAATTTTCCAGCGAAGCTAACGGCACGATCTAAATAGGTTTGGGCATATTTGCGTTGAAGTAACTGATTAGCAGGTTTGGTTCCCATGTCTTCAAACAGTGTCTTCCATTCAGATACCACATTACCACCTTTTGTAGAGATGCTAGCTCCCCAAGCGATTTGTTGAGATAGTGATTTGTTATTGACGACATCTTTTAACGTAGCTGCTTTGGAATCACCAAAGACTGCCTTGAACTCGGTTTCGTTGTCCTTAATGTACTCCTTCAAAAGAGGTTGAAGGGATTCCTGTCCAAAATTGTACTGAATGATCCCAAAGGATAACCCCTGTCCATCAAAATTACCTGTGACGTTTGAATAATCCTTGTTTCCTTCGAAAAATCCTGTGTTTCTCAACAATTTGTCTTTTAAACTGTCTGTAAGTGCCATATTGCTTCATCTCCTTATGTTTGGGAATACTCATAAAGCGAATGAAGTAGGCTATAAAACAACCTGAATTGAGGAAATAAATTATGAAAAAATATGTAACCTTTTTTTTACTCTTGCTCATGATTGGGTCTGGAAGTCTAGTATGGCTCTATCTAAATCATGTTTCTGCTAAGCAGGTTAGCGAAGTAACAAGCCATGAAGCGGAACCCACCAGAACTGCTTTGTATCCCCTGCCTGATGAAATTGAAATCAAAAGTGATGGGAAGTCACTAAAATTACCACTTGCTGATATTCCTCAGTACAAAAATTATTTATTACAAGAAGAAAATATGCAAGACGAGATTGCTCGTACACGATTCACTACGTTGGATGTACCCATTCCGGAAAAGATTAATTTGCTCCAATATAGTTGTGGAAACAAAGAGTGCTCTACCATTTTGGTGAAATCAAGTAGTGAGAAGAATCAAAGTTTAAACCTACCTACTGGGATATTTCAAGACTATAAGCTTTCCCCCGACAATACGAAGGTATTGATGCGTTATGCTTATGATGAGGGAGGATTGGTAAGGAAACAAATTGTTGTTGCGATTGATCTTCATTCATTCACATTGATTGGGTATTCATCTCCTAAACTTGAAGAGCAATTCATGTTAATGCCAACTTGGCCTGTCATTTCTTATGATTGGAAGGATAGCACTCACTTTACAATTGAAACCGCAGCATTAGAAACATATGAGTACGATATTTTAGAAAAATGGTTTTCATCTGATGATCGAACAACTAAAGAGGTAACGATCGAACTGGATACTTCTAAGAAATTCAATGGATATCCTGGCGCAGAGTAACAAATGTCTGAGGAATAACATGAATATTTATCATTAATATGAGGGTAACTGTTCTTAACAGAGTAAGACATCGACCATGTGGTTAATGTCTTCTTTTTGTTTAACTTCATCAGAGAACACAGTATTTAATTTTATGAAATGTACGCATTGGAAAAAAATATAGTATAATAATAAGAACAAACGTTCCCTTTGTGGTTGTTTTTTTTGTCATTAAACACTCCTTCTTATATATCAAGAGTAAAGGAGGCAAACAAAATGAGTATTTTAGGGAAAGCGGCGTATGATTACAAAGTAGATAAAGTCCATTCGAAATTTGAGGAGTACAGAAATCAAAATCCTGAATTATTTTGTAATCAGGTTATCGTGAATTTTTTTAAGCAGGAGAATAACCAGAATTTATTGTTGGGTTCTATTAGGGGAGAGAATGACAAAAAAGAGGCGCTAAATGAGTCTTTCCGCAGGTACTTTTTTCAGATTCGGTTTATCGCCTATATCACTTCTTCGTTGCAGTTTATGAGTATTGATCAGATGCGACGTAATCAGCGCTATGCTACTCGAAACGTACTGATCTATGATAAACCTTCCTCCGATGATTCAAGTGTTTGTATCGGTGAGATAAAGAGTACCTACCAGAGTTCTTTTGATACTGCCCAACCAGATGAGTATTCGATGTTTCTAAAGGGAAATTTTACAGATGAACATGTGGAGTCTGCCTACCAGAAATTAACGGATAAACAAAAGCATGTAACAACGTTATATTATGGTTTTGGTTACCGTGATCACGAAATTGCTACTAAACTTCAGGTCAGTCAGCAGGCTGTAGCGAAGACAAGAAATACCGCTTTAAAAAAAATGAAAACGACGATGTTGGGGGAGGGATCATAAATGGAGAGTGGTTTAATTGCAACTTTCATAGCTGGCATTGGTCAGGTTGGATTTCCTATTATGATAACATTGTATTTATTTACCCGTTTCGAGAAAAAACTGGACCAGCTCTCAGCAAACATCGGTACACTAATAGAAGTTATTAAAGCGGTGATTAAAGATGAATCAAGATAAACTTAATTTCTATGATGCAGTTCAAAGAGCACAAAGTGGGGACAAGGAAAGTTTGCTTCATATTATTAACGCTTTTCAACCAATCATCCAGCGGATGAGGTACCAGGTTAGCCCCCAAGAACGCGATGATTTGTCACAGAGTATTGTTGAAGGACTAATGATCAAAATTTTGAATTATAAGTTGAAGGATATGCCTACATATTCAGAGTTCTGCAGACAGCTACTGGGTAACGAGTGAAAGTGTATGAGCATATCTTCTTAAAAGGATTCTATTCTGGACTGCTCCTTAGGTGCGAGATCCGTATAACAAGAAAGACATATCAATCGAGCCTACTCCCTGTTATTGCAGTGTGCCTTTGGGCTTATGGCTATCCCATTCATTGGCTGAATCGGATAGCTGTTTGACTGCATCATGAATCTGGCGTTAGAACAACACTCGATCCAGATTATCTGCAGCCTTGTATCAAAGATCACTTCATGAGAGTTATTTGATAATTGCAGTATGACATCTTGAAATCGAAATGATTGCTTAAAAGCTTTTGGTGGGGAACAATATAATTTAATCTGAGAAATTCCTATAGCAATCATTCTACTATAATTATTCGTTTATAGAGTGAATACATAAATTAGCAAAATAATATTTTTCTATGAAACTAAACCCGTTGTGATCACGTTTACCACAATAGAGAGGTTGACAATCGAAACAGAAAGGAGCACCCTTTTATGAAAAAATGGATACTGTTCGCTACTGCAATATGTGTTGTGACCATAGCCGGTGCAATGTATGCTTCAGCCACCAAAGTCAGTGCAGCCGCGTCCGAACCAGCCTACACTTTAACCGTGAACGGCAAAGCGATTCAGACAAGTAAGCCCGAACTGATGCCTTTCGAGCATAAAGGAACGGTCTTGGTGCCTTTGCGCGCTACGGCAGAGTCTTTGGGATACAAGGTCAGCTGGATCGCAGCGGATAAAGCCATTCGTGTTGAAGACAGCATCCAGTCCGTTATCGTGAAGGAAGGTAACACGCTAGCCAAGTTTACGGGCAAGTTGAAAGTCATCAATCTGACTCAAGATGTAGAGTTGACAGTACCCGTTCAATCCAGAAAAGGCGTAACCTATGTGCCTGCTTCATTCTTTGAACCTTTTTTCAACGAGGTGATTGTAAAAGAGGGGAACGTGTCCATCTCGGCGCAAATGTCGAGCATTCAATAAGATGAAGCGAATGACAATCGATGTGTTTAGCTACGGTACGGGTTGATGTATGCAACCTGAACTGTGCATTGAAACCCGATCAATCCGAAGTCAAACCTTTGAAGACTTTCCTCCCTGATGGAGCAGGAGTCTTGAAGGTTTTTCTTCTTTATTACCAGGCAGAGTCCACCATACGATATAACACAACGAAACAGCCTAAATCATTTCGGCCCATAGATTACTCACGTAAATTACTGTAATCCGTATGTATATAACCACAGCTTTTCAACGAAAATATGGAAGGAAATGCACCAGCAAGATTCATATTCCATAATCTCGTTCAATTTAGGGGTTACGTATTTTTTCAAATGGACACATGTTTCAAAAAACGCTTCCAAAATTTCAATTCTGCCCTACCTTTTCGGCTCAGAAGCTGAGATAATGGGGATGGCTAATCCGATGATGGATTTTAGACGACATAAGGGATAGCGGTTACATGCCGCTTGCATATGAAATGGGAGGAATAGAGATGACCACACAGGTAACAGAACTCATTCAATCAAAACAGGGACAGGCCCTGCTTGCACAAATGTACGGACCACAGCATGTAGAGGAGCAGGGTACCCGTTACGAGAAGCTGGATGCTTCGTTCCGTGAGCATTTTGGCGAGCAGGAGCACATGCATCTATTCAGTTCCCCGGGTCGCAGTGAGATCGGCGGTAATCATACGGACCATAACCATGGTAAAGTGCTGGCGGGAAGCATTACGCTGGACACGATTGCCGTGGCTGTGCCTACAGGCGACAACGTGATTACATTCTACTCTGAGGGATACGACAAAAAGTATGTTATCAACCTTGCGGACTTGAAACCTAACGCAGAAGACGACGGTACAACCGGATTGATCCGTGGTATGGCTGCAGGCTTTGTGGAGCTTGGTTTCAACATTGGTGGATTCAAGGCGGACATCTCCAGTAACGTATTTGCGGCTTCGGGTGTAAGTTCTTCTGCATCTTTTGAAATGTTGATCTGTACGATTCTGAACCATTTCTATAATGATGGCAAACTGGATGTTGTGACGCTGGCGAAAATTGGACAATATGCGGAAAATCATTACTGGAACAAACCGTCCGGTCTTCTGGACCAGATGGCTTGTGCGTATGGCGGTCTGATCTCGATTGATTTTGCGAACCCGGCTGAACCTGTGATTGAGCCTGTGGAGTGGAATTTCCAAGAAAACGGATATTCCTTGGTCATCGTGAATACAGGTGGCAACCATGCCGACCTGACAGAAGATTATGCATCTGTACCTAACGAGATGAAAGCTGTTGCCAAAGCACTTGGCGCTGAATACGTGCGTGAAATCTCAGAAGAAGATATATATGCAAAATTGCCGGCGATTCGTGAAGCAGCAGGGGACCGTGCGGTACTACGTGCATTGCACTTTCTGGCTGAGAACACACGCGTGGATGGACAGGTGTCCGCTTTGCGCGAAGGACGTTTTGCTGATTTCTTGTCACTGATCACTGCATCCGGTAACTCTTCATGGAAATGGCTGCAAAACGTGTATCAGGGCGGGGCTTCCCGCGAACAAGAGATCTCCGTGGCGCTTGCGTTGACTGAGAACTACCTGAGCAATCTCGGCGATGGTGCATGTCGAGTGCATGGTGGTGGATTTGCAGGCGTTATTCTGGCGATTGTGCCAAACGAGAAAGCAGAAGAGTATATGAACTGGATGCGCGGTATGCTGGATACGCCAGTCATTGTTGTTAACGTGCGTCAACACGGTTCGATCTGCTTGAATGCGGAATTGAAATAATTAAGGTATAAGCCTAAACATCAGCTAATGATGAAAGAAAAAAAAGCGGACTCAAGGGATATTTCCCAAGTAGCCCGCTTTTTTTCTTAGGACAGAGATATGCAAATAGCCTCATGAAGAAAGGACAAAAAAGATTCATCCCCGAACTGGCGAAAATACACAATATATCGTGCATCGGTCATATAGACCTCGGCAATACAGCGGAGAATCTCGTCATCACAGGTCATGAAACGAGAGAGAACATCTCTCCACTTTATCACCAAGTCTTGTACTTCTTTCGCAGCAGGAGACAAACTCTGATGCGCGGCTAGCTTTTGAAATACATCCACCATATCTGCTGAAAATTGTTGATTTGCCTGTTCCTTTTCGGCTGGAGAAAGCTTTTGCATGTGAGTTTCATATTCTTGAAACCGCTGTGTTCCTCCGTAAATCACCTTCGCTTCAGATTCATATTGTGCTTGAATCGACTGAATAGGGGAGTCGCTGAACAGCTCCAGTTGAGAAATATCTGTTCCATCTACATACTGGTCGAGTTGGTGTATGGTGGCCTCGAGCTTTTCTTTTCGCTCAACGAGTGTCATCCGATGGGTTCTCAGCATTTCCTTCTGTTCATCTATAGATAATTCCAGCACAGACGCGATATCCTGCAGTGTAAAATTCATTTCTTTGAACAACAGGATCGTTTGCAGTTTGCTGAGTGCTTCCTGATCGTAGAGCCGATAGCCGTTAGCTTCCACTTTGCTCGGTTTGAGCAGATGCGTCTGGTCGTAGTAGTGCAAGGTACGTTTAGTAATGCCGGTAATCTGCATGATCTCTTTAATAGTGAAAAATCGTTTCTTCATGCCAAAAATCCTTCGTCTCAGCAAGAATAACACTTGCCGGTGTAATGGTGGCTTCCGTAATCGGCTGGCCTGTTTTATTCAGATAATATCGAACCAGATGATACCCGCAGGTGTAACCAGCGGCATAAGGTACACCCACGGGTGTAAAGTTCTGCAAATTTGCGAGTTCGTCGCCGTAAAGATACGGATGAATCTGATCCAATCCGCTTACTTCCAACTGGTCTTTGAACTTGGGTTTGATGATGGTGTTTAAGGTGTTCATATCTGTTTTGGTTACCCATGGCCCAAGCAGATCCTCCCCATATAGGGAAGTGGCAAAATTCTCGGCTAGCCCTTCGCTCACAATCATCTCTCCGAGCGTAATCTCCGGATTCCACCGGATATGCTGGTATCTCACGTTATGGTTGCACTCATGGGCAAGAACGGATGGAATGCGAGGTAGAGTATACGCATTTGGCACCAGATTGGCAATAATATAACCCGGAATGCCACCATCTCCACTAATGCCTTCATTTATTTGCAGCACCGGGCTGTCAGGATCACCTAGTAAAATGGTAAAAAGATAGTCCGAGACGTTCAGCGTGACGCCATCCTTAATAAATGCCCCCAAACTTGTCTCAACCGCTTCCTGACATTGTTGCCAGAATACATCCGAAGAGATGGCAGTTAAAGGTTCGTCTATGTCGGATGTAATCGCCCCAGGTGTGATATTCATCCAGTTGTTCATGGTGATCACATCAAATCCGCCAGGCTCTTGAGACCGGAAAGGGATGTGCTGGATGTTCCATTTTGCCATAAAAGGGCTGAGCATCTCCTGACGATACAGTTCTATTTTTTCCGCTGGAGCAGCTTGCATGATGCTTCGGTAGATCTGATCTGAACGTAACGCAGTTATGTTTACGGACATGTTACATTACTCCTTCGTATTATGATTGAGCTCATTATCCGGGATAACGTAACGTTACAGTCAAGAGATCACAAGAAAACTTCTTATTTCTATTCGTCTGCAAGGTGGTCTATAAGATAAGATGATCATTTTTGGCGAAGTATAGATTTATGCCTTCGTCGAAGTGTGATTTAAAATAGCATCAATAATTAAATCCCAATCATCATAGTGAAGTTCGTGACCCGTACCTGACAATGTTAGCAAAGCCGAGCTGGGAATTTCCTTAGCAAGATTCGTTCCATGTTCATAAGGGATAATGGGGTCTTCTGTTCCATGTATAATTAAAGCGGGTACATTTATTTCCCTCGTCCTCACCAGATAGGATTCTCCCCCTGACACCAAAGCGTGGTTACTCATACTGGCTGAGTTATCACTTCTCGCAAATTCTTTTTTAGCCAGCAATCCAACGTTTTCCTCATCAAAAACATGCTTTGATCCGACCAGGAGTCGTGATCTTTCAATAGCAAACTTGACGACCGATTCTTCGTTAGTCCAGTCAATCATCTCCATATTCGCGAAAAAGTCCATAATCCTTTCTTCCATGGGGGGGAGATGCGGGGCAAAATTGGAAGTGGATAGAAGAGTGATGGTGAGGACTCTCTCCGAATGCCGCAGAGCAATCATTTGAGTTAACATACCGCCCATGGACATACCTACCATATGTGCTTGCTCAACCTTGTAAGCATCCAGAACTCTCACGGCATCATCTGCCATATCCTCGAATGTGTAACCCGGTTGACCCGGTTCATACGATGTTGAACGTCCAACATCCCGGTGATCATAACGAATGACAAACCGCCCTGCATCTGCCAAACGCTGGCAGAATTCCTCTTCCCACCAAATCATGGAGGATTGGGCACCCATAATCAACAAAATTACGGGGTCACCGGGTTTTCCAAAATGGTCTGTACATAAGTTAATTCCATCTATTTTTAGTAATCGTTCATTCATGCAGATTCCTCCCATACTTTTATAAAATAAAAAAAACACAGGCTATAGGCCTGTGCATACCGTAATCGAAAAAAAGAATGAGAATGAGCTCTATACATGTTACCTGGGGACTAGACTTATGATCTAGTTAGTAGGTAGATCAGTATAAGATTCATCTCTTATTCTTCAAATTCAGCCTATGCGATATCAGATTCAAATTACCCTCATTTCTATCACATATAGCTAAACTATAGGTTACCGTGTTGGTACACCATTCTTCGATTACTGTGCACACCGAAATAGCCCTAAAGCCACTATTTGAACCATTGTGCAGAGAATATCGAAGAATTAGTTTAACACACGTAACCCCTCCGTTCGTATAAGTTAAAGCGATACTAGCATATGATAAACGCCAATGTCAATTGCTCGGAAATATGTCTAAAACTGAACGAACCTGCACTTCGTATCATCCTGAGTTCTATGGAGGGAATCATTACTGCTCAGCTACATTTCGCATTTTGGAAGCAAACAGGAAGCAAGCCACGATGTAAACGCCACTTAGTAACAGGTAAGGTAGTTGCAGCGAGAACAGACGGTCGAAAAAGGTTTCGCTCACGCGAACGAGCAATCCGCCCAGCAAAGTGCCGATAGCGCTAATACCAAACGATAGGAAACGGAACACACTGCCTACACGCCCGAGCAGTTCATTCGGGACGGAGCGCTGTAGGATCGACGAACGAACCACGTTATAGACAACAATGAAGAAGGCTGCGCAAAAGTACAGACCACCAACCACATAGGCATTGGACGTCAGACCAACACCTCCATAGAGCAGGCCCATTGACAAGATGGACAAAAGGATTAATTTCTTGGAACTCCAGCGTTTGCGCATATAAGCTACAGCCTGACTACCCAGGATACTACCGATGGTTGCAATTGAGATCAGTATGCCAAATGCATACGCTTCCAGCTGTAATACTTCACGTACAAAGAAAATTTGGGTCACCAGAATCATGGAGAACATTAACGTGATGGTCACTGACAAGATGGCTAGGCCGCGAAGAAACCGATCTTGAAACACATACTGGATGCCGGACCACATCTCACGTTTCCAATTTTTCATTGGACGGGTGTTCTGCTCCGATTCCTCCTGAGTCGTTTGTTTTGCAGCTCCCGCTGAAGCATCTGGAGCTTGCGATTCTTTGGATTCCGTCGCAGGTTTGAAGCTACCTCGCAAACCCATAATGAGTAGCAGTGAGATGAGAGCCGTTACGGTGTCGATGGCAAAAGGATAGACGATATGCATCGTAATAATAAATCCGCCGAGGGCTACGCCCAGAATATCACTGGTGATCAGCTGACCAGCTGTAAATTGGCCGTTGGCTTTTTCCAGTTTTTTCTCCTCCACAATCTGTGGAATAATCGTCTGCACGGTACTGTCAAAGACCACACGGCTCAGACCAATCCCGAACATAAACAAGGCAAGCAAAGGTATGCTGATCCAGCCTCCCCAGATACATACCGTTAGGAACAAAAGGAAGATCATACGGGTAAAGCTGGCTCCGACCAGCATATGTTTGCGTGAATATCGGTCAATGAGTACGCCAACTGGCAAGCTGAAAATCAGCCAGGGCAGACGCAAGGCTGTCATCGTAATGGATGCATATAACGTATCCGTTGTGAGGGTAGAGACAAGCCAAGGTACAGCAGCAAGAGTTAATCCATCCCCTAGAAAAGTAAGGGAAAAGGCACCGAACAGCTTGGAGTAGTTCAATTTGGATTTCATATATTCCTCCGTTTCGTAGATGAGATACCTGAGTAACGTTTAGATAGGATTCTCATTTAAATAGATCAAATTAGAGGTTATCGTCTAGTACCAATTTATGTTATAAACGAAAAAACTGCAAATATTTCGGAGATAAATCTGGGTGAATATGTTCTTTGCTATGGTGTTAATAGTCGGTTATTTTGTCGAATTACGATGTCGAATATTGTAATTAAATGTAGTAAAAATGAAAAAAATACGATATATATTAACAAAAAATATTTAATGGTATAAAAGATTGATTTTTGTTTTTTATTGTAGAAAATTGACAAAGAAAAGAGTATAGTTGAGGAAGAATTTAACTGTTTATTTCTGGTATCTAAACTGTAAACAGAATACTAGAGTTCTACAGAGTATTGAATGATATAAGTGCATTTATATGAAGTTAACGGAGGGTACATATGAGTTCTTTTAAGAATTGGCTCAATTCAACCAAACAGGGACTGGAAGATCAAGTCAAGCGATTCAAGAACAAAGATTTTATGGATGCTGTAGTTGCTGGCTGTGCTCTGGTTGCTTTCGCAGATGGGTCCGTCGATTCTTCAGAAAAGAACAAGATGGCGGGTTATATTAACCTGAGTCAGGAACTGAAAGTTTTTGACATGACAACGGTGATCGAACGTTTTAACCATTATGTGAATAATTTCGAATTTTCTCCTGAGATCGGGAAGCAGGAAGCTTTGAAGGCGATTGCCAAGTTCAAGTCCAAACCTGAAGTAGGTCGTGTCATTGTGGGTGTGTGCAGTGCCATTGGTGCTGCTGATGGTAACTTTGATGATCAAGAGCGCAGAGTAGTCACAGAAATTTGTACTGTTCTGGGGCTGAATCCGGGCGAGTTTAGTCTCTAGTTGATTTGAGAGAAAAGCTGAAAGGAGGTGAATATTAGTGGCCGGTATTAACTTGGTAAAGGGACAAAAAATTGATTTAACCAAAGGTAAAGCTGGATTAACCCAGGTGATTGCCGGATTGGGTTGGGACCCTGTAGCTTCGAAAGGGTTTTTCGGAAGAAAAAAACAAGCCAATATCGATTGTGATGCTTCAGCTTTGCTATTAGGTGAAAATGGAAAGTTAACCAAAGAAACGAATCTGGTTTGTTTTCATAACAAACAGAGTTTATGTAGATCTGTCGTTCACTCCGGAGATAATTTGACGGGCGAAGGTGAAGGGGACGATGAGCAAATCAAAATTAACCTCTCCGTCGTACCTGCTGATGTTCATAAAATTCTGATCGTCGTGAACATATATGATTGTGTGAATCGTAAACAGGATTTTGGAATGATTGAACGTGCTTATATTCGTATCCTGGATGGTAGCAGTTCGCAAGAATTGGTTCGTTTTAACCTGTCCGATAGCTATGCAGGTATGACAGCTCTCATCTGTGGTGAACTGTACCGACATGGTGGGGAATGGAAATTCTCAGCTATTGGTGAAGGTGCACATGCAGTACATATCGATGAGCTTGCTCGTCGTTATACGTAAAAATGAGGATTACCTCAAATGAATTCAGCAACTAAAATTATAGTGAGCGGAGATGAATCTTGAATGGCTATTAACTTGTCCAAAGGTCAGAAGATCGACTTAACAAAAACGAACCCGGGATTGGCTAAAATCACTGTAGGTTTGGGCTGGGATACAAACAAATATGACGGCGGTAAAGATTTTGACCTCGATGTCTCCGTATTCTGCGCTAACGCTGACGGTAAAGTAAACGGGGAGAAAAACTTTATTTTCTTCAATAATCCGCAAAATGAGAACGGTTCTGTCGTGCATACAGGTGACAACCGCACTGGAGAAGGCGATGGCGATGATGAGCAAGTGAAAATCGACCTGCCTAACGTTCCGGCTGATGTTGAGAAAATTGCGTTTACCATTACCATCTATGAAGCGCAGGAGCGCAGCCAAAACTTTGGACAAGTATCACGCGCTTACGTACGTATTGTAAACGAAGCGAATTCCGAAGAATTGATCCGTTTTGATTTGGGCGAAGATTTCTCTATTGAGACAGGTGTTGTCGTTGGAGAGTTGTATCGTCACAGCGGTGAGTGGAAATTTAGCGCAATCGGTAGTGGCTACCAAGACGGTCTGGTTGGACTGACTCGGGATTACGGCTTGCAATAGAATGTTGATAATCAGCTTGTGAATGTATAGCAGGACAGGAAAGCCGTCGATTTGGCGGTTTTCCTTTTCATTACATTAAAATCTTTTGCAGAAAAGAAGGGCGGACGAATAGATGACGATTAGCTTGGCTAAAGGACAGCGGATTGATCTGACGAAAACAAACCCTGGTTTGACTAAAGTTGTCGTGGGCCTGGGATGGGATACCAACAAATATAGTGGCGGAGTCGATTTTGACTTGGATGCTTCCGCTTTCCTGCTTCATGAGGATGGTAAAGCCAAAGGGACAGATGATTTTGTCTTTTATAACAATCCAACAGGCGGCGCAGGATCTTTAACTCATACGGGAGATAACCGCACGGGTGAGGGAGACGGGGATGATGAGCAGATCATCGTGGATTTCAGTAAGGTCCCTGCCAACATCACCAGAATTGGTATTACAGTAACGATCTATGATTATGAAGCACGTGCACAAAATTTTGGTCAGGTATCCAACGCTTTTGTTCGTGTTGTAGACGCCTCCAGTGATCGCGAAGTTTTGCGTTACGACCTGGGAGAAGACTTCTCCACCGAGACGGCTGTTGTTTTCTGTGAATTCTATCGTTCGGGTGCGGATTGGAAGTTCCAGGCGATCGGCAGTGGTTTTGCAGGCGGACTCGCCGCGTTATGCCAGAATTATGGACTAGACGCGAAATAAGAGAAGGATAGGTGAATCTGCTATGGCTGTAACGGTCGTCAAAGGGCAAAAAACGGACCTCACCAAAACGAATCCCGGGCTTACCCGGCTTACGGTAGGTATTGGCTGGGATTCTTCTCCCGCTCTTGAGCTTGACACGTCTGCATTCCTGCTTGGTGCTAACGGAAAAGTATCCGGTGATGAAGATTTTATCTTTTATAATCAACCGACAACCGCATTTATTACCTATAAGGATACACCGCAGCAATCGGATAAAAAGCAGTTCGATATTGATCTGAGCCTGATTCCTGCGCGTATCGAAAAGATTGCGTTCAGTCTGACGATCTATGAAGGTGAGTCCAAAAATCAGAGTTTTAGCCAGGTTCAGAATACTTATATTCGTTTTGGTCATGCGAATAGCGGACAGGAAGCGTTACGCTATGATTTAGCTAGTGGTTTTACTGTGGAAACGGCGATCGTTATTGGCGAGTTATATCGACATAACGGAGAATGGAAATTCAACGCTGTAGGTGCTGGTTTTTCTGGTGGACTGGATGCACTGTGTAGTAACTTTGGCGTGAGTGTGGAGAACGACACATCCTCTTCACAGCCCGTCCCCCCAGTGCCTCAGCCGCCTGTGCCGAAACCTCCTGCTCCACCAGTTCTACCGCCTCAACCCAAGATCGAGTTGAACCTGAGCAAGATTGAGTTGAAAAAAAAGGGTGATACCATCAACCTGAAGAAAAATGCAGGTGGACTTGGTGAGATTCTAATTAATCTGAACTGGAATCAACAGACCAGTCGGGGATTGTTCGGGCGAAACAAGAGCGTAGATCTGGATCTGGGTTGCCTTTTCGAAATGAAAGATGGCAGCAAAGGAGTAATCCAGGCGTTAGGGGAATCGTTTGGTTCTTTGAATAGGTATCCCTATATCGCTTTGGATGGGGATGACCGGACAGGTTCAGTGAAAACGGGAGAGAATCTGCGTATTAATGGTGCACGTATTTCCGAAATCAACCGACTCCTTGTATTCACCTACATTTATGAAGGGGTTACCAATTGGTCGCAAGCCGACGGCGTCGTTACCATTAACCAGAAGGACGGCCCGGATATTATCGTGCGAATGAATGAATATGGAAGTTCCTTAGGGATGTGTGGAATTGCTATGTTCAGCAACGTAAATGATGAAACATTTAGTATTGAGAGGATTGTTCAGTTCTATAATGGACACCGCGCTCTGGATGAAGCCCATGGATGGGGTATGCGCTGGACTGCCGGCAGTAAATAACAATTTGAGTTAGCGGAGGCTCTCTGTTCATGTTTAGTGATTTCTTTAGAAGTATTAGTGAGAATTACGGCCATTTTTTTTCTTGGACCGAGATTGTGGCTACTCTCTCCGATCCCGTAAGTTGGGGAATTATCGGCAGTTTGATCTTGCTGGAAGGGCTTTTGTCTGCAGATAATGCGTTGGTTCTTGCTGTTATGGTTAAGCACTTGCCTAAGGAGCAACAGAAACGTGCCTTGTTCTATGGTATTTTGGGTGCTTATATCTTTAGATTTATTGCCATCGGGCTGGGAACATTCCTCGTCAAGATCACCTTGGTCAAGGTGCTCGGAGCGTTATACCTCCTGTATATTGCCTACAAGGGACTATTCAAACCTCAGGAAGAGGAGAATCAGGAAGGAAAGCAATACTCGTTTTGGAAAACCGTACTTATGGTCGAACTGATGGATATTGCTTTCAGTATTGATAGTGTTATTGCTGCATKTGGTATCAGTGAGCAGATTTGGGTGTTGTTCCTCGGAGGTATTATTGGGGTACTCATGATGCGTGGAGTTGCACAAGTATTCCTCAAACTCATTGACAAATTTCCTGAATTGGAAAAAGCGGCATTTATTCTTATTGCGATCATTTCCATCAAAATGATGTTGAGTGCTTTTGGCTTCCATATCCCTAACGTACTCTTCTTCTCGTTACTCATTGTTGTCTTTGTAGGAGCTATGTTGATGAGCTCCGCAAGAAAGAAAAAAGAAAATCAAGGCCAGGCTTAGTTTTGAAAATCTCCACATCTACTAACCAATCCCTCCGCATCTTGGAGGGATTGGTTTTTATACCCCGACAGCATTTATTTTATGATGCAGAACTGACTTCAAGTCAGAAGTGCAAGGAGGAGAATAACCTGAAATACTTTAGTTTTTTGAATGCAGAGGAAGAAGATGCCTTGTTTTTTTCTTCGCCCGTATCGTTTAGTCATCGAACCTCCAAAGAAATACTGGCATACGCTGTTGGGGCTGCTTTGTACATGCCGGCCACACGTCCGCATATAGCAGACGATATTTTGCAACGCAAACATGAAGGGCTTACAACGATCATCATGGATCTGGAAGATGCGGTAGGAGACGAGCAAGTCGAGTTTGCGGAGCAATGTCTGTCTCAGCAACTTGGACTACTGGCAGAATACATGGAAACGGGTAAGTTGTCATCGAATCAGATGCCTTTATTATTTGTCCGGATGAGATCCCCTGAACAACTGGAACATCTTATTGAAATGCTGGGAGAAAAGATGTCTCTTTTAACAGGTGTTGTATTGCCGAAGTTTAGCTGTGAAAATGGACGAGTTTATATGCAGCTTGTTCACCAATATAATCAGCAGAAAGATCGCTCACATCCACTCTTATATGCGATGCCCATTTTGGAGACGGCGGAAGTCATTTACCGAGAGACGCGTTGGCAGACCTTAATCGATCTGAAACAGATCGTGGATGAGTATGCACCATATATATTGAACATCCGAATCGGAGCCACGGATTTCTCAAGTCTGTTTGGTTTGAGGCGAAGCCCGGAGCTTACGATTTACGACATTGCAACGATACGTGACTGCATAGCTGATATTGTCAATTTATTCGGGCGTGCAGATCAGGGATATGTGATATCCGGGCCGGTCTGGGAGTATTTTAGCCAGCGTGAACGTGTATTCAAACCCCAATTGAGGCAGACGCCATTTGAGGAATCTCTTGGCAAGACAGGCCGGAACCTCAGAATGAAATATATTACAAACTCCATGGACGGACTCATGCGTGAAGTGATGATGGATAAGGAAAACGGCATTATAGGTAAAACCGTCATTCATCCGACACAGATCAAACCCGTTCAGGCCATGTATGTGGTTACGCATGAAGAATTCATGGACGCACARGGGATTTTATCTCGAAATGACGGGAGCCTGGGTGTTTTTAAAAGCACGTATACGAATAAAATGAACGAAATTAAACCGCATTTAAGTTGGGCTAAACGAATCTTGATCCGATCACAAATATATGGGGTGTTACATGAACAGCAGCATTTTGTCGGGCTCCTGCCCAAGCACGAACAGACTTACGTTTCCTATTCTTGATCAGTTCGAAGTCACCGTTGAAGCTACACATAATCCGCTCGCAATCCCGTTGGAAAACTTGTTTTCCATGGCGGCACGCCTGAATAAGAAAAGATCCTTCCTCTTTGTAAGTAAGCTGCTTGGAAAGCATATTGCTGTTAATCCCTATACTTCCCTATTAAGTGGTGCTGCCCTGGCAGTTCTGTTGTATGAGGATATAACGCACGGAGAAGACAAGCATATTACAGAGTGGAAGCAGCAAATGGTTCGCGGATTGATCGATTCAGAGAAGGCTCGTGAGGCTTATGAGTATCTAATGGGTGTGCAGATGAGTTTGCCTGAAGATGTGCGCTTTGTTGGTTTTGCCGAAACGGCCACAGCTTTGGGCCACAGTATGTACGAGCTATTTGCTAACCGAGCAACTTACATTCATTCTACGAGAGAATACCTTCCCGAGATTAAACCTGATATCCAGTTCGAGGAGGAGCATTCCCATGCGATGTCTCACCGCTGTTATGCAGTGGACTCTACCTCCCTCGCAGAAGGGGGGCCACTTGTGCTTGTAGATGATGAGATTACAACAGGCAACACCACGTTAAACATCATTCGGGATATTCAGCGTAGTTATCCGCGTAAGCAATATTATATTGCGTCTTTACTGGACTGGCGTACAGATGCAGATGAACAACGATTTTCTTCATTGGAAAACGAATTAGGAATAACAATCACGCCTCTTTCTTTGTTAAAAGGGAAAATTCGGGTGACAGGTGAGCCGGAAATGGATGTCTCGAAAGAGAAGCGGGTTCCTGAAAGCTCATCCGAGATAAGTATTATCTCTTTAGCAGGTGAACTGGAGCCTTGGGCTGGGGTATCTGCAGATTCCGAAGGGAATCGATGTTCGCTTCCTTATCTTAGGTATACTGGGCGATTCGGCATTCATTCCGGATGTAACTCGATTCTAAGTGCTGGTATATCAAGGATTGCATCCATTTTACGTGAAAAAAGGAAGGGACACCGAACCCTTGTTATGGGAACGGGGGAGTTTATGTATATTCCGATGCGAATTGCATCTGAAATGGGCGACGGTGTTCGTTATCAGTCTACGACTCGCAGTCCGATTTATACGGTGAATCGCCCCGGATATGCGGTGACTTCAGGTGAAGGATATGCCTCTCCGGAAGATCCAGCTGTTCGGAATTTTATCTACAACATATTACCTGGGCAATATGATGAGATTTTTGTTTTGATGGAAAGACATATGCCAGAGGAACGTATGCGGCCTATGCTTGATGTGTTGTTACAACTCGGATGTAAGCAAATACATGTGGTGTACTGCGGTGCTACACAGGAAGGCTGAGAAAACAAGCGATGAACTTACCTGCAATCGAAAGTATATTAAAGAACCAGATTAAACCTCCTGAGCCCATGGGAAGTTATGACCCGTCCGATGTTATATTTTTGTTGAAGGATTTAAGTAATATTTCATTAGAAAAAGAGACCGGGGAGCGTGAACAAGCCATTCAGTCGGGTGTGCATTATTCAGAGATGCTGCCTGTGGAGTACCACCCTTCGGATGAATATATTGAGCTATTTCACGAGACATTAGCACAATCCGCGGAAAAAGTAGCCAGAGCCGCCGCAACGGTAGCGGAGATGATTGTACGCAAGCGGGGATTGAACACGGTTCTTGTCTCGCTGGCTCGCGCTGGAACGCCCATTGGCATTCTGGTCAAACGTTATATATCCATGAAATATAATGTGGACATGCCTCATTACAGCATTTCCATTATCCGCGGAAAAGGGATAGATGAGAATGCCATTTTATATATTTGGCAACAGCATGGGGTGGATGTGCCAATCCAATTCATTGATGGCTGGACAGGCAAAGGGGCCATTCGCAAGGTGCTTGTAGATGCTTGCGATAGCCTGAATAAACGTTATGGCATTCCGTTGGATGATAATCTGGCAGTGCTAGCTGATCCGGGTCATTGTTCAGATACTTATGGCACTCGTGAAGATTATTTGATCCCCAGCGCTTGTCTGAACTCGACCGTATCGGGCTTAATGAGTCGTACGGTGCTGAGGGATGACCTCATCGGACCGGATGACTTCCATGGGGCCAAATGGTACAAGGAGTGGACTTCTTCTGATCTGTCGACGATGTATGTGGACAAGATTGCAGAATATTTCCCCAAAGTTGAGACGGAGGCCTCGCTTCAAGCAGAGGATGCAATAGTCCAGCCTCCAGAAGTCACATGGCAGGGAATGAAGGATATCCAATTCATTCAACAGACGTTTGATATCCAGGATGTAAACCTGATCAAGCCAGGGATTGGAGAGACGACACGGGTATTGCTGCGCCGTGTGCCTTGGAAAATTCTGATCGATCGTCCGAACAATCCTAATCTGAAACATATTATGCTACTTGCTCAAGATCGTGGTGTTCCCGTTGAGGTGTTCCCTGGGCTAAGTTATTCATGTTGTGGCATCATTCGATCTGTAAGGGGGGGCGGCGAATGATCTATGCAAGTGATTTGGATCAAACGCTGGTCTATTCTCGTCGTTCTATGGGCGTTCCGGAGGATACGCCTGGGCTGGTTCCAGCAGAATGGATTCGTGGTGAATTATCTGCCTTTATGTCTGCCGAGACGTTGAATCAACTGATGACACTCCCCAAGGATATCCTGTTCGTTCCTGTAACGACACGGACAGTGGTCCAGTATCAGCGCATACAGATCTTTCAGCAAGAGGTTATTCCGTCCTATGCGATAACCAGCAATGGCGGAAATATTCTGATTAACGGCAAGGTCGATCCGGCTTGGAACGAACAGGTTCGTTCTCAGCTTCAAGAGCATTCAGCAACGGCTGCCGAGGTGCACCACATATTTGAAGATGTGTTGAGCGGGGATTGGGTTGTAGGGGAACGGCTGTGTGATGAGTTGTTTTATGCTTTCGTTATTCATCGTGATCGTATGCCGGTAGAGCAAGTTGCAGAGAAGATCAAGAGTTTGGAATCACTGGGCTGGGAGGCTTCCATTCAAGGACGCAAATTGTATCTTGTTCCTTCTGTGGTGAATAAAGCTACTGCGGTAGAACATATTCGCCATCAGATTGGCACTGTACCTGTTGTTGCGTCCGGTGATTCCTTATTGGATCGTTGTCTGCTCGACTTTGCGGATTATGCTATTGCACCACGACACGGTGAGTTATACCGGGAGAAACAGCGGAATCCTGAAGCAGTTCAATACCAATTCACTGAACAATCCGGTATTTTTGCTGCGAACGAAATATTAGATTATGTCCATTCCATACACCACACTGCGATAGGAGATGTTGTCTCATGACCAAGACTCGTATATATTTTAATCGCTGGTTTTCGGTGGCGTATCACTATATGAATATGATTCGAAACAACGAAGATGGGATGCAGTTCGAAATCTATGGCACACATTCTGATCCGAACAACATGGCGCTTCAGGCATGTGATCATGCAGAGCTGGAACCAAAGGTGACAGGAAAAGAGTATATTGATTTCTGTGTTGATTTTTGCTGCAGACATCAGATTGATGTATTTATCCCGCGTCTTCACATGCTGGATATCAGCCGAAATACGCATCTCTTTGAAGAGATAGGGACCAAGGTCTTGGTTTGCAGAGATACAGAATTAATGGAAAAGTTGATGGAGAAGGATCATTTCTATGAATCTGTTCGTGAACTCGGAATTATGAGCATTCCCGATTACTACACCGTCAGCAATGCATCTCAATTTAAACAGGCTTATGAAGCACTCACTGGTGCAGGGCATGAGGTTTGCTTTAAACCTTGCAACGGTGAAGGTGGCATGGGATTCAGGGTGATCGACAATAGTCGCAATCCGCTGGAGGAACTGTCAGGGCACACCCAGAATCGTATTTCTTTCGAAGACGCGTTTCATGCCTTTTCCTCTGTAGATTCCTTTCCTAACCTCATGGTTATGGAAAGGCTCCAAGGGTACGAGTACAGCATTGATTGCCTGGCCGACAGTACAGGGAATCTGCTGGCGGCTGTTCCTCGCCGCAAAGCAGGCGGGCGTTTAAGAAAGCTTGAAGAAAATGCTGATCTGTTGAAGATCGCCAGCGAGGTTGCTAGTGCGTATCACATTCCATATAACTTCAACATTCAGATGAAATACCAGAAGGATACCCCCAAACTGCTAGAGATTAATCCAAGGATGTCTGGAGGACTGCATGTGTCTTGTCTTTCAGGAATCAATTTTCCTTATCTGGCTGTAAAGCTGGCTATGGGTTATGAGGTAGAGCCTCTAAATCCACAGTTTGGCATACTGGGCAGTCATGTGGAGCAACCGTTAATCATGAATGAGCAGAAGGTTAGGAATCATTAAAGAACCATTTCCAAACATTGACACCTTCCGACTGATTTTTTTACAATACGATTATATAGATGATCTTGAGAGTTACACCGGAGCGAAGTGATCAAGTGTAGTCTTCATTTGTTCATTGTATACCGAATTGTTGTTACGGGCAGGAGGAAGAGATACATGTTACGCAAAACAAAAATTGGACTAGGCGCACTGATCGGGTATGGTCTTGCCGCTGTAAGCAGCTTTTTTGTCCCTGAATTTGTAACCTGGGCCATTCCGGCTTTGGCGACAATGGTTGGTGCCCTGATCCCATCTAGGCAGCGTGAGACAGTCGTGAAGACATTGGATTCAAATCGACACCCTGAACCTTCAACGTTGAATAGTGCACCCAGTGAGCAGGGTACAGTGGAACGTTCAGCTAATCAGCGAATCCATCCAACAACTGGACAAGCAGAGATGACGAGCGCTTCCGCAGTCAGTTCAAAGCATAAACACACGGATATGGACCCTGTTTTTGGGCCGGTTATTGAGTATCTTGAAGTGCTGGAGGATATGGTGATCTCCGAAGGGCAGAAAAATGAACTGGACAATGAAATTGTAGAGAAGTCGTTAGCCTTGTTTGCCAGATTACAACGAGTCATTCCGGCACTAAAAGAGTTAAACAATGGTGATATTAACCATACGATGCGCAGATTGATTTTGAAAGATCTCAATGGATTTATTAATCCCTTCCTTCGTTTGAGCGGAGAAGCGAAGCGCAACAATCGTCGGATGTTGTTAAATGGTCTGAAGGATGTTGATTCCAAAGTTTCAGAGATTGTATCTACCATTGAACATAAGGATTTAATGGAGCTTCAGAACAAAGCAGAGCTTATTCATCAGAGGTATAATAGCTCCGAATTATAGGAGGGATTTACGATGGCAACGGAATATATTCAACTGAAGCAGGATGATCAGCAACGAATTAACCAGGAAGCGAGCCAATTAATCCAAAAAGTATCGCAGACGGATGTTGTTCAGCTGGATATGTTAATGGATGATATCGGCAAACTGGGTGTCAAAACGCAAGAAAAGGCGGGTCAAACGCTG
Organism: Paenibacillus sp. 2TAF8; assembly: GCF_052114825.1. Taxonomy (NCBI): domain Bacteria; kingdom Bacillati; phylum Bacillota; class Bacilli; order Caryophanales; family Paenibacillaceae; genus Paenibacillus; species Paenibacillus sp. 2TAF8. The sequence goes on along the minus strand of NZ_JBFRFN010000028.1, from coordinate 1,338 downwards.
AAAATGCTGGATCGACCAGTGAATGATCTGATGTCTGGCAATCGGGCAGAAGTGTCGACGATGATTCTGAAACTGCGAGATGAGTGTGAAAGCTTGCAGCAGAGCAAAAATGTCAGTTTTGTAGGACGATTACTTCGCAAAAGCCCACTGAAAAACTATGTCTATCGCTACCAGTCTGTCAGAACCAACATTGATAGTATCATTAATGGTTTGAGAGATGGCAAGGACAATTTGGAAGAGAGCATCGTAAGCATGCGCCAGTTAAAACGCTCTTCGATTCAGGAAATCTATAACTTGCAAACCAAAATTGCTTTTGGTAATCAGTTGAAGGAACTATTCGAGGCGGAGATTGCCAAGCCGGAAAATGAGAACCGCAAGGCTCACTTGGAGCGCGGATTGCGAAAGGTCGTTACGCGTACACAATCCATGACCGAGATGATTATGCTCTATAATCAGGCCATTGCAGCTACCGATATTATTAATGATAACAATGATAAACTGATTGATTCCGTAAACAATGCGATTGATAAAACGGCAAATCTGATCACGGTATCCGCGATGATTGCGATGGCTTTGAATGATCAGGAGAAGGTCATTTCGGCGGTGGAAGCCACGAATAAAACGATTGAAGAACAGTTCAAGGAGAATGCAAGATTGCTGCGTACCACGACTGAAAAAACAAATGATCTGTTAGCTAAACCGGCGATGTCGATGGAATCGGTTAATCAGGCTATTGGAGATTTGATGTCGGCACTTGATCTTTCAGAGCAGTCAAATCGCCGTATTATTGAAAGTTGTAATGACTATACAGCCAAAATGACCGCAATTAATGCAGGTATGAGTGAACGCTTAGGTCTGGAGGCTCCCAAAGCTGGCAGTATCCAGACTAAAAAGCAACCGGATGCGAACGCGTTGAGCTCTTATCTGGATTAGTTCGATGTTTATATAAGTTGAACTAAAGAGTTTACACAGTCCACTCCGATGACAGAAGAACCTTCCAATCGCTGTTATCCCCAGATTTTTGAATTTCCTTTCTCAAAGGGAAAAATCCGGTGATAAAGGCGAGCGCTTCGCTTTTCCAGGTTTTTTCTGTCCTCTCCGTTAACGTGTAAAAGAATAGTTCATTTTATATAGCTTCTAGTAAGTCAGTTCATATATTAATCATAATAAAAACAAAAAGAGAGGCGCCACTAATCTGTACCCCTTGTCAAGGACACTTGAAAAAAAGGACTTGAAGTTCATATTAAGCCACAGACAAAAGATGATTTCTGTATTGCACAGGAGTCATCTTTTTACGTCCCCATTGATATCTGTGGTTATTGTAGTAACGTATGTATC
>NZ_JBFRFN010000027.1:0-67639 GCF_052114825.1 Paenibacillus sp. 2TAF8 | reverse complement strand
GTTCCACACGTACCCATCCCGAACACGACCGTTAAGCCCTCTAGCGCCGATGGTACTTGGACCGCAGGGTCCTGGGAGAGTAGGACGCCGCCAAGCAAAGAACCACTGCCGATGTAATTCGGTGGTGGTTTTTATTTTTGTTCATTAAAAGAAACGAAAAGCTCTGATGCAGGTATAAAGCTCTGACATCTTCGTTATGGGAAGGTAACATTTTTGTTACGGATGACAGGGATAAAACCAGTATAATAGGACTATGTTAAATATGCTAAAAGTACCTGACCGAAGAGCTGGATTGTGCAGCTGTGAAAAGGAGGGTGTGTGTGTTAAGTTGGCGGAGATTAGGACTCCATTCGTTTCTGTTGCTTTGTCTGGCAATAGTCCTTGCAGGATGCGGTGAAGCTTCAGGTTCTATGTGGATCTCATATGAAGGTGCAGTTAACGAAAAGAGTTTCCCTGTACCAAAAGTAGCGAATAAATCTGACCAGTCCGAAAATAACTCGGATATGGATTATGTTCGATATACATTGTCTGGAATCAGTGAAAGTACTAGCTTGCCTGAGGTATACCTTGATGAGATAAAAAGTTGGGGATGGACGGAAAGACAGGCCAAACGGTCGTCGAATGCCTCCAGTAACTTGCATGTTTTCTCTAAGGATGGACACATTGTACAGTTGGCTGTTCATGATGGTTCTTTTACTATAATGGTTCCTAGAAATGAAACAACGCAGACAACAATCAAATCACTTGGTGAAGAGGATTGAATCTGATTTTGTTAACGTGTACGGATTAACATTGTGTTGTTCCTAATAAGTGTAAGTTCTCATCGAGTGAGGTGAGGGCTTTTTTTATGTGATCAGAAGTTGAAGACTTCAGAAATTTGAGGTTACAGATAAAGATTGCATAGAAGGCTAGCATAACTGAATCAAACGTAAGGTACACTTCAAGACGGAGATGTTTTTGGAATACATATTTGTGGATAAAAAACAGAAAGAAAAATAAGGAAAAAGGTTATCCACTGTGGATAACCTTTTTTTGGAGATGGAAGAAGGATAGTAAGTGAATATAACTAGTTTACTGCAAGTAATAAGATACATCTTGATCATTTAATTTGATAAGACCATCTTTACGTCCACGAGCGAGAATCAGCACAACGTATAAACGAGGTCCAAGTAACCACAAATGCCAGAATATGAGGGACAGTGTGAATGATACTGGAGACCATAGCAGGCAAACGGTAATGATACACAATCCAATCCAACTCATGTTCAGGTGAACCCGGACAAACATACGGTAACTAAAGTGCTGATCTGGTATGTAGCCAAACCAGGGCATACGTAAGTTCCAGTGCCAACGCTTGGTATACGAGGTACGAACGAGCAGTAATATGGTTCTTGCAATGACATAATGGATCCAGACGGTTATCGGCCCTGCCAGTAAAAAGAAGAAGAGGCCGTTCCAGGAGAAGGCTAACAGATTGAATAAGAGCATGATAACAGGAAGACACAAGTAGCTGTAAATAACACTACGAGCGATGGATTTCTTTTTCAGAAGGCGGTATTGATAAAAGGTTGCCTTATTCTCCGGTTCGGCGATCATACGATTTTAAATCCTCCTTCAAATATACGAGTAAGTAGTAGAGTAGTGCATGCATATGTATTGAGAAAATAAAGAGGGTGATGAAAGTATTTATGAGACGTGTCAGACTTTGTTATCGTTATCATATCTTATATATCGGCTGAAATTCCAAGTTTTTTTAAGGTTATTATATCGTAGATTGGATCAGCGTAAAGCGATATAGGGAAATACCGTGTATTTCATGAAAAGAGAACGGGGATTGGATCGAAGGATAAACGTTTACTGGGAACAATTAATTGTATATTATCTGTACAGACACCTATTAAGGGTGGAGCGAATATATATATTTTATAGAAAGAAAGCACTATGAAAATGTTTAAAATAATAGAAACTGTGCAATACTGATAGTAAACGTAAAACAAGGTGGGATGGTTCATGGAAGAACATGCCGAACACACATGTATTATTTGCGAGCAGTGGAAGAGAGAAGGCATTTTTATTGTATCTGAATTCATATGTGATGCTTGTGAATCAGAGATGGTTCATACTGACGCGCAGGATGCGAAGTATAACTTTTTTATTCATCAGATGAAGCAGATTTGGGTGCAAAAGAACGCTTAAGAATGGCTTATTCTCCACATAGAGGTTAGACATGAATATGGTGATATTGTTGATTATATATAGGCCCGCGAGGCCTTTTTTTGTTTGAGAGGGGTTTACCTTGTCTGACATGTGCAGAAAGCGTATGCTGAAATAAAGAGTGCAGATGCATGATTTACGAAATTAACAGTAACAGGATGGATATCAGATGAACGAAAACAATATATCAGGTGTAGGGAAAGAGAAGGCTCCTCTATATGAAGCGTTGCTCACATATCGTGATTCGAAGCAGCGTTCATTTCATGTGCCAGGGCACAAAAATGGACAAGTCTATCAGCAATGGATGCAGCAATCCGACGTGGTGGGAGAGGTCCAGCAAGAAGAAATAGGAAATACTGTAGAGGTCGGGAACACTCTAAGAGCGAAACAAAAGAGGCAGGATGAGCAGGGAAATGAAGAAGATCAGAGAAAAGAGGCGGAACAAAGCAAAGTGACAGCTGGTTCGTTGAAGAACTCATACTGTTCCAAACATGTCGTACCAGTGCATGCTTATCTGGACATGATGGAAATGGACGTTACGGAGATTACCGGCATGGACGATCTTCATCACCCGGAGGGAGTGATCAAGGAAGCACAGGAACTTGCGGCAGATTGTTTTGGCGCGGAAGAAAGTTTCTTTCTGGTTGGGGGTAGTACAGCAGGTAACCTGTCTTTATTGCTCGCGATCTGTGATGAACCAGGGAGCATCGTGCTGGTACAGCGTAATGTACATAAATCTGTTATTCATGGATTGATGCTAGCGGGCGCAAGAGCGGTATTTCTGGAGCCATGGGTTGATGCTGGATCTGGACTTGCTGTCATGCCGCCGATTGAGGTGGTTCAGGCTGCTGTGCAGAAGTATCCTGAGGCAAAGGGCGTGTTTATCACGTTGCCGAATTATTACGGCATGGGTGCGGATCTGACGCCTATTGCTAGGGTTTGCCACGAGGCTGGCATGCCTCTACTCGTGGATGAAGCGCATGGCGCGCATTATGGGCAGCATCCGGAGCTGCCTGTCTCTGCACTGTCCTGCGGAGCAGACGGTGTAGTGCAGTCGACGCATAAGATGCTGGCCGCTTTCACCATGGGAGCCATGTTGCACATTCAGGGGCCGCGATTGAATCGGTCCCTGCTTCGGCAGCGTCTGGCCATGGTGCAGAGCTCAAGCCCATCCTACCCGGTGATGGCTTCGCTTGATCTGTCGCGCCGGCTATTGCATGTGCACGGCGCGGATGCTTTCACGGCAGGACTTGCTGCCGTGAAAGCATTGAAGCGTGGCCTCGCAGAGCTGCCGCGCTTTCAATGGCTGCAGCCTGTGGACATGCTGCAGCAAGAGCCTGCCTACGGCGATGAAGTTCCGGCGGCGATGCCTGGCCGCAGAGGATACACTGCTCAGGACCCATTCAAGGTCGTCATTTATGACGACACAGGGGTACTGAGCGGTTATGGGCTGCAGCAGCAACTGGAAGCTTGCGGCTGCGTGCCAGAGATGAGTGACGAACGATACGTCGTCTTGCTCTTCAGTCTTGGCTCGACATTGCAGGATGCCGAGCATGTGCTACAGGCTTTGAAGTATATTAGCACTACCTGTACACCAGAACATTCACTGTCATCAACAGAGCCTGTAAAACCAGATTCTCTAAGTGGTCCACCATCACCATCCTACGTTTCCACGTGGAACAATATAGCAGAAAGTGAACCTTTCTCAGAGCCTGTTGCTTTCTCTCTTCAACCGATCATGGACATAGATACGATTGAGGTACTGATCGAAGATTGTGCAGGCTATCAATCAGCAGAGATGGTTATTCCCTATCCTCCAGGGATTCCATTAGTGTATCCCGGTGAGCGAATACATTCAAAGGTTGCAGAGCGGATTCAAATTCTACGCGATGCAGGGGCCAAATTTCAGGGGATTTCAGACCATACCAATCAGAAATTAAAGATCTTGAAGCCTGGGTTATAGAAGTACTCGTATGTGAAGCCAGTAAAAGGCATATCAGGTTCATCATGAAGGTGAACATCATAATTAAAATAGATGAACTTCTAGGATCACTTTGGAATAAAGACTACTCCAGAACTGTTGTGAGTATTAGAAACTTCTATTCATTACTCATCAAGTTCCGGCGAAGAAGCTGTTTTGATAAGTTGACATTTTAAGAATAGTGTCTTCGGTTAAATCATCATATGGTTGAAAAAGGACACATGCTGCCTGTTGGAGTAAAAGCCCCGTTATAGTATGATAGAAAGAAAACAAGCTTGTATTATTTTAGTGTTATTAAATGCAGTTGCTCCTATACACCTCTGGGCGAAGGAGATCATATCCTAAAAGCAAGAGGGTCTGGGCAAATGCATAATGGCCACGAATGGATGCAGCTATGAATACAGAAGGCAGGGAAGCATATGCAGGGCAGAGGCAAATTCATTACGCTGGAAGGAGGAGAGGGTTCAGGGAAAACGACGATGATCGGTAGAATCGGTTCTTATTTTGAAGAACGGGGTATACCTTACCTAGTCACAAGAGAGCCTGGCGGGATTGAGATTGCAGAGAAAATACGCAGCATCATCCTTGACCCTCTTCATACGGCGATGGATGCCCGAACCGAAGCACTGCTCTATGCAGCTGCACGCAGTCAGCATCTAGCGGAGAAGGTAGAACCAGCACTGCAAGCTGGCATAACTGTGATCTGTGACCGTTTTGTAGATAGCAGTCTGGCCTATCAAGGATATGCTCGCGGCCTCGGAATGGAGAATGTATGGGCAATCAATCGATTTGCGATTGGGGATCTGATGCCCGACATGACACTTTATCTGGATATTGAGCCAGAAGAGGGGCTTGGTCGTATTGAAGCCCACGATGGTCGTGAGATTAACCGTCTTGATCTGGAGAATCTGGAGTTTCATCGCAAAGTACGTGAAGCTTACTTCCTGCTCAAGAAACAGTTTCCGGAGCGGATCAAAGTTATCGATGCTTCGATGGCTCCTGATGAGGTGGAAAAAGCGATGATTTTGTCGCTAGAGACCGGAGTTTTGAAGGATTTTGACGAGTAATTGTCTAATATATAGACAGGGCATTTTGTTAGAAATGCTTATTCTAAAGGAGGTTATGCAGGATGAAACTGATTGTTGCGATTATACAGGATAAAGACAGCAACCGATTATCCAGCGCATTGGTCAAAGCGAACTTTCGGGCAACCAAGCTTGCCAGTACCGGTGGATTTTTGAAGGCAGGCAACACGACGTTTATGATCGGTGTCGATGATAGTCAAGTCGAGTCCGTGATGAACGTTATTCGCAGCAGTTGTAAGGTTCGTGAACAGCTCGTAACTCCGGTTACACCGATGAGCGGAACGACCGACTCTTACCTGCCGCTGCCTGTTGAAGTCCAAGTTGGTGGAGCAACTGTATTTGTTCTTCCGGTAGATCGTTTCGAACATTTCTAATGCGTTATGTGCATGAAATTCCATGAGTGTTTTTCATTATCGATAGCATGATTGCATCTTGCAAGAAGATAACGAAGGATGTAAAAGGACGTATCCGGTATGCATACGTGCCACTTATGGAGCGCCCTTCTTGATAACAAGAACCGGCACATCTCTCTCCCAAAAGAGACATTATTCCGAAATAATATGCTTCTTTTGGGAGAGGCGACTTAGAATACAATTGTAGATAAGATTATCTTTCTACCATTATATATACAGTGTATCTCAACCTATAAGGTCCATCTTACGCACAGGCGCAATGCGCTCTGTGCTGATGTGCGATTGGCCTAACGATGATAGAAAGCAGGCGTGTCCATGAAAATCAATCCTGGATTTAGACCGCTACAGACTGGAATCAATACGAATGATTCAGGCTCGAAGCCGGTTCAATCCAAAAATTTCTCTGATATGATGAACCACCAAGGGGAACGTGCTTCCCAGGCAGAGCTTAACCGTCGATTAAGCGAAATCCAGCTTCAAGGCGATCGTTTGGCTCGATCCATGACGATTCGTGAACTTAAGGCATACAAGCAGCTTGTTAAAAGATTTCTGGAAGAGACGGTCCGCCGCGGTGTATCTATGAAAGAGACAAGGGGTTGGGATCGCCGCGGCAGGGGTAAACGATATAAACTGATTGATGAGATTGACTCGGCTCTGTTATCTATGGCAGATGAATTGCTGGATACAGAAGAGGGGAAAATCTCTCTTTTACAACAAGTAGGAGAAATTCGGGGAATGCTTATTAATTTAAGCTTCTGAGGAGGAAGTATGTCCTTTCAACAGATTATGGGCCAGCAGGCAGCCAAGCAATTGTTACAGAGCAGTTTGAGACGTCAGGCCATCAGTCATGCATATTTGTTTAGCGGCCCATCTGGCAGTGGGCAGTTACAGACAGCAATGGCATTTGCCAAGGCAATCTTCTGCACAGAGCTTGAGGATGACGCTTGCGGGCAATGTCTTGAATGCCGCAAAGTAGAACATGGAAACCATCCAGACCTGACGATGCTTGCTCCGGATGGCAATAACATTAAAATAGATCAGATTCGGGATTTGCAGCGTATTTTCTCCTATCGTTCGGAAGCTGGGTATCCCAAAGTATATATTATAGAGCAAGCTGAGAAAATGACGGTTCAGGCGGCAAACAGCTTGTTGAAATTTCTGGAGGAACCTCAAGTTCCGGCGGTAGGCATTCTTATTACAGATAATGGACAGGCCATGTTACCTACCATTCGCTCACGTTCTCAGATGGTGCCGTTCAGTGCTCTGAATCCGGAGGAAATGCTTCAATCGTTGATTGAGGAAGGTTATCCTGTGAATCTTGCACGCTCAGCTGTCCATTTAGCGTCAGGATTGGAAGCAAGTAGAGAAATTCTCCAGCAGAATTGGTTTGCAGAAATTAGAAACGTAATGTTACAATTAGGGAAGGAGTCCCTGGGCAGAGGAAGTACATCTTTGATCTCGGCACAGCAGAAGCTTTTCAAAACAGGACTCTCAGAACACCTGGACATGCTGCTTAGTTTGTTCCATTTGTGGTTCAGGGACATGCTGTATGTTCAGTACGGTAGGCATGAACATATCGTTTTTATAGATCAGTTAGACATGCTGTCTCAGTTGGCAAATACCCGCAGCACAGAGCAGTGGGTCTCCTATATGGATTTGGCCGCGGCATGCAGAAAAAAATTGCGTTTTAATGTCAATGGCCAGCTTTGTCTGGAGCAATTTTTGATCGGTTTGGCATAAGGCTGGAGGATCGTGTGAGTTCCAATCCTATGCAAACGGTTATAACTTCGGCGGGTTCCCTAAGAAGTCAGGGCTTCAGACGAAGTGGGGTTGGCTTACAAGGGGGTTAATTTTTTGTATAGTGTAGTGGGTGTCCGTTTCAAAAAGGCGGGCAAAATTTATTACTTCGATCCCCTGGACCTTCCCATCGAGAAAGAAAACTGTGTGATCGTGGAAACGGCGCGAGGGGTTGAGTACGGTAAGGTTGTCGTGGGCAAGAAGGAAGTTGGCGAGGCTGATGTGGTTTTGCCGCTCAAAAAGGTTATCCGCGTTGCAGGCGATACAGATGCCCGTGTGGTGGATGAGAACAAGCGTGCAGCCAAAGAGGCATTCGGCACTTGTTTAAATAAAATCAGAGACCATGGCCTCAAAATGAAGCTGGTCGATGTAGAATTCACGTTTGATCGCAATAAAATTATTTTTTATTTTACAGCAGAAGGAAGAGTCGATTTCCGCGAGCTGGTCAAGGATCTGGCAAGCATCTTCCGGACACGAATCGAACTGAGACAGATTGGTGTTCGTGATGAAGCAAAAATGCTCGGCGGAATAGGGCCTTGCGGACGTGTATTATGTTGTTCCTCCTGGCTGGGGGACTTTGAGCCGGTATCAATCAAGATGGCTAAAGATCAAAGCCTGTCACTGAATCCGACGAAAATTTCAGGGTTGTGCGGAAGACTTATGTGCTGTCTGAAATTTGAGCATGATAATTATGAGAGCGTGAGAGAAGAGCTGCCGGCTGTAGGCAAACTGGTTGTCACCTCAATGGGTGAAGGCAAAGTTGTCGGAATTAATGCTGGTAACCGCACGGTGCATGTTCAACTGTTCGACATCAGTAAAGTCAAAGAACTTCCGCTGGATGACGTCGTTATCAAGTAAACCATAAAGGTTGCTTCGGGGTGGAAACTTGGAAAAGAAAAATCTGTTTACGCACATTCATGAAATGGAAACCCAAATGGGTCAGTTGCACGGTGATTTAGCAGAATTAAAAATGATTGTCAAAGAGTTGCTGGAAGATAATCAGCGGCTTACCATCGAAAATGAGCAGTTACGCAAACTGCTTAAGCGTGAGGCGCCAGCAGATCTGCCGATCTCATCTGCTCTTGCTCCTGCCGCAAGACCGGCTGGTCCAGCTGTAGGTGAAGATGTGGTGGGCGAAGGTTACGATAACTTGGCTCGGCTGTATCATGAAGGATTCCATATCTGCAACGTCTATTATGGACATTTGCGGACGGAAGGCGATTGTCTGTTCTGCCTGTCTTTTTTGAATAAATGAAGTGACCGTAGGGATTCCCTACGGTTTTTTTTCAAGGTTATAAACGTTTAACGTACCGGAGGATGAGAGTACCCTATGACAGACCAAGAAGTAATTTTAAAAGAATCGGAGCGGGTCGATGATCTGCTTTCTCATAATCTGCAAATTATTCAAAGTGATGAAGTATTCAGTTTTTCTATGGATGCTGTATTGCTGGCCCGATTTGCTTCTGTACCGAAACGAGGACGTGTTCTGGATTTGTGCACGGGAAATGGGGTCGTGCCTATTTTACTGACAACACGTACACAGGCAAGCCTGGAAGGCATTGAGATCCAGCCAAGATTGGCCGATATGGCACGCCGGAGTGTGCAGCTGAATGAATTGGGTGAGTCCATCCATATTCGTGAGGGAGATTTGCGAGAATTGGTTAAAGAAACAGGACATGCGGTGTATGATGCCATTACGGTGAATCCCCCGTACATGCCGCTGAATGGAAGTGACCTCAAAATGAATACCCATCAGGCTATGGCACGTCATGAGATCGGATGTACACTGGAGGAAGTTATTCAAGCATGTAATCGTCTCGTGCGCAATGGGGGAAAAGTATCCATGGTTCACAGGCCGCAGCGTCTCGGCGAGATCATATCGTTGATGCGTGAATATAAGCTGGAGCCAAAGCGAATTCGTATGGTACACCCGCGTGCTCATCTGGAAGCAAACATGGTGCTGATTGAAGCGATGAAGGATGGCAAGCCAGAGGTACGCATGTTGCCGCCACTTATTGTTTACAATGAACAGGGAAGTTATTGTGATGAAATTATGGAGATATACTATGGCCAGCAGCATGCTGAACGTACGAAGGAAGGAGGAAACTAGATGTCTTTACAAATTCAGAAAAGCTTCAGTGAGCAGTCCGAACATGCAGGAAAGTTATATTTGGTTGGTACACCGATCGGAAACTTGGAGGATATGACCTTCCGGGCGATCAAGACATTGCAGGGCTGTGATATTATCGCTGCTGAAGATACACGTCAGACCCGAAAGCTACTTACTCATTTTGAGATTACACCTTCCATGCTGTTTAGCTATCATGAACATAATAAGGGTGCAAGTGGCCCTGAATTGATACGCTATATAATAGAAGGAAAAAATTTGGCACTGGTCAGTGATGCCGGATTGCCGGCTATTTCGGACCCGGGTTCTGATCTGGTGAAGCTTGCAATTGAAGCAGGTATTGCAGTGGTTCCGATCCCTGGACCGAATGCAGCATTATCAGCTCTGATCGTATCCGGATTACCCACGGAGCGTTTTACCTTTGGTGGTTTTTTGCCGCGGGAGAAAAAGGATATGCGTAAGGTACTGGAATCTTTCGATGAGTCCAATGGTACATTGCTATTTTATGAGTCCCCTCACCGGATTCGCAAAACGTTAATGTATCTGGAGGAAATTCTGGGCGAACGTTCAATTGTACTGGCTCGTGAGTTGACCAAGCGGCATGAGGAATTTGTCAGAGGTAGTCTGAAGGAATGCATGGAATGGCTCGAGGAGCACCCGCCTTTGGGTGAATACTGCCTATTGGTTGAAGGAATCAGAGAAGAAGAGCGTAAGGCTGAACGGGAGGCTTGGTGGCAGGTTCTATCGCTGGAGGAACATGTGGCACATTACGAAAATGAAGGAAACAGCCGTAAAGATGCGATGAAAAAAACAGCAACAGATCGGGGCTTGGCGAAACGAGACGTCTATAATGCATTGATTGAATAGTTAGCACTATTCAAAATACCAAATTTGGTTTTAAATACCTTAAAGAGAGATTAAATCCAAGCTTAATATAACCTTAAAATGTAAAAAGAGCAGTACACCTAAATGTGAAAGATATGTGTCTGCTCTTAAAGGTGAAAAAAGAAAACCTTCCATCGGTGGGTTCACACCGGGAAGGTCATGGAGAAATATAAAAAGGTTAGAATTAACGATTTGGATAATTCCATTATACCTGTTTTTCTTATTTTGCTACAGGTGCAGGGATTTCGGAAATACATTCGTTACAAACGATTTTACCTTTGAAGTAAGTTACGTTCTCAGCGTTACCACAGAAGATACAAGCTGGCTCGTATTTTTTGAGCATGATGCGCTCACCATCAACGTAGATTTCCAAAGCATCTTTTTCGCCAATACCAAGTGTACGACGCAATTCGATTGGAATAACTACCCGTCCCAGTTCATCCACTTTTCTTACAATACCTGTTGATTTCATCATTATAATCAGTGCTCCTCTCAGCTAACTATCATTGTCATTATTCGACATAATTTTATGTTTTATGATACTCATCATACCAACGATTCCCAAAACAGTCAACCTTAAAATTAGCTTAAAATATAGGGTGTTTTTCTTAAGTTTACTGGTGGTAAGGGATTAAGAGCAATTTTTCGTATATGAACATCCATGTAAGCTTTGTCGATTTGGAAACCGACAAAAGTGCTTTATTCGACAAAATTCGTCATAGTGTGTCGAATCTTTGTTGGGAAATGAAGCTGGAAGCGTTATTCTTTAAGGCAAGAGAACATTATAAAAGGAGTGAATCGAAATGGAACATCGTCTGACAGAAGAAAAAGTATTTAAAGATCCGGTACATAATTACATTCATGTGCAAGAACCGATTATATGGCAACTGATCAATACACCTGAATTTCAGAGGCTACGTCGTATTCGTCAACTAGGGACATCTTATCTTACTTTTCACGGGGCAGAGCACAGTCGCTTCTCTCATTCCCTAGGCGTATACGAGATTACTCGCAAAATTATCTCTCAGTTTGAACGAAGTCACTATTCCGACTGGCCGAAGGAAGAAAAGCTGGTGACATTGTGCGCAGCCTTACTTCATGATCTTGGACATGGACCGTTCTCTCATTCTATTGAAGAGGCTTTTGATATGAATCATGAAGATTGGACATGCCGCATTATCAAGGGTGACACCGAAGTAGGGGCGATTCTAAGACGATATGCTCCTGATTTTGACGAGAAAGTGGCTTCAGTTATCCAGAAGACGTATGATAAACCGATTGTCGTAAATCTGGTGACCAGTCCACTTGATGCGGACCGAATGGATTACTTGCTCAGAGATGCCTACTTTACAGGAGTAAATTATGGCACAATTGACCTGGATCGCATTCTTCGTATGTTGCGTCCGTTTCATGGACGAATTGTAGTCAAAGAGTCTGGCATGCATGCTGTAGAAGATTATCTAATGTCGCGCTACCAGATGTATTGGCAAATTTACTTCCATCCTGTGACACGCAGCTCCGAGATTATATTACGGCAAATCTTCAAACGGGCAAAAGAACTTGTGAAGCAAGGCTTTCCATTCCATTTCATGGTGGAGCCACTGCCAAAACTGTTTCTTGGAGAAATTTCAGTTGATGAATATCTGCAGCTTGATGAATCATTAATTCAAACAGCTTTTATGCAGTGGCGTAAGGAGGACGATTCTGTTCTGAGTGAGTTATGCGAACGTTTTATGAATCGCAGGTTGTATAAGTATGTGGAACTCGAACAGATGGATCTGGATATGATCGAAGAAATTCGGGAAGCGTTTGTAAAAGCAGGACTGAATCCCGAGTACGATCTTGAAATTGATTTTCCAACGGATAATCCGTATGATGTGTTTCGTCCAGATCAATCCATGGATAAACAAATTCTTTTGCTGGATCGGCAGGACAAGCTACATGAGTTATCAGAAGTTTCTGATATTGTGCGTTCTATCAGCGGACTTCATCTGGGCAAACATCATCTGTACTATCCGCAAAATAAGGTGGATGCTATCCTACATGAATTACCGTCCTATATACGCCCCTATTTTCTGTAATCATGAGTAATGCAGCCGGGTGAAACATTTTGATACTAAAAGACTTTCTAAGAGAGCTATTTTACATGATACATTAATCTGCTTTAATGGGGAGGATGTGTAGATCGACATAATTTTGTAATCTGTGTGAGTAAATATACAGTTTCGCACACCTGTTCTTGCAAGATGTTGATTTGACTTTTTATTTTTCTTCTATATATAGTAGCTTGAGCATTGAAAATGAAAACAACTGAAATGATTGCTTGTCCCAATCAATTTATGATGGAAAAAATAATTTTCGAATTCAAGTACAGGAAATAATCTAAATTTAACTTTCGACATGAAGGGAGAAATAAAGAGAATGTTATTCGACACACATACACATCTCGATGCACCACAATTCGACGAAGACCGAGAGGACATGATCCAGCGGGCCATTGATGCAGGCGTTACTCGTATGATCAACATTGGCTTTAATCGGGAAACCATTCCGACAACGTTGAAATTGGCTGAAACGTATGAATTTATCCATGCAGCTGTAGGGTGGCACCCGGTGGATGCAATCACGATGCAAGAGGGGGACCTGGAATGGATTGCATCATTGTGCAAACATGAAAAAGTGGTAGCTATCGGTGAAATTGGTCTAGACTATCATTGGGACACTTCGCCGAAGGAGGTACAGCACCGCGTATTACGACAACAAATTGCTCTGGCACGTGAATTAAATATGCCCATTGTTATCCATAATCGGGATGCTCATGAGGATATTGTGCGTATTTTGCGTGAAGAGAAGGCTGGGGAGGTCGGCGGTGTGATGCATTCCTTCTCAGGCAGCTGGGAAACAGCGAAAATGTGTCTGGATTTAGGATTCCATTTGTCCTTTGGCGGACCCGTCACATTTAAGAATGCAAAACAGCCTAAAGAGGTGCTAGCCAAAGTGCCGATGGATCGATTTTTCCTGGAAACAGACTCCCCGTATCTGACACCCCACCCTTATCGTGGAAAACGGAATGAGACAGCGCATGTACGTCTGGTTGCCGAAGCAGCTGCGGAAATTAAAGGCATTTCGGTGGAGGAAATTGCTGCAATAACCACCAAAAATGCCATGGAACGTTTTGGGATTCGGTAAGAAAACGAGTAAATCAGGTGAAAAAGGGAGTTATAGAGAGGTAATTTGCCCTTAGCCTCGAATAATTGAAGAATATTACAATATTTTAACCAAATATTTAGAAAAACGTACTTGATCCACGCTTTACAACATGCATCAAAACAGGATATCATCTTTTCAGTGAATTGTTGTGCGGAAAATTGGACAGATGTTCGGGGGATGAACAAAGGGACACTTTCCGATTAAACAACATTACTTTCATGAATCAATCTCGCTGAGTCTCCGTTATCGGAGAGCGGGGGAACCAATAGGGCTTAAACATCGGTGATTTAAGCCGGTGCGCATCGTTCGCTGACCCAAAAGCAGCGGAATGTTCTGCGAAGCCGTATTTGATTTCTTCTTTGGGTCTCGGGGTGAATTCAAGGGCATCCGCCATGAGCGGGTGGCCTAAGATAGGGCGGCTCTCTTTCGCCCGAACCCGACAGCTAACCTCGCAAGCGGAAAAAGAGAGGCAACCTCGTGCATGAATTTCCGATATTCAAAATTATTCGGAAGCCACGAAAGGGTCTCTTACACTCTTTCTTTGGCTTTTTTTGTTTTGAATAAAAGAAATATTGTCATCATACGGTAGGTATTCAGGAGGATGACATCATGTTGCGAAGAGGGGTTCATGGTGCAGAACCGGTCATTATCTCTGATCTGTGTTCTGTAGAAAATTTGGTATAGTCGCGTCAAAGACATCATGCATTACTTTAGACGGCGAGGCTATGAAGGAGGACGGAGAAGTGGGCATATTCCAACCAGAAGAGACCCATGAGTCACGATCATCCAGTAAGTCTTTCGCGTTGCGGTGGAAGCATGAGAACTTGCGTCAAATGGCATTGATCGCGATATTCTCAATTGCGCTTGCAATCATGATCTTGTTAGTCGTTTACGGTCAGGCCGGGAAGCAGGTATCACTGGTTATTGACGGCAAAGCTCAGATGGTAGAGACTCGTACAGGAATGCTTCAGGAAATGTTAGAGGAGCAATCAATCACAGTCAGCCCTCACGACAAGGTATCCATGCCCATGAACGGGGCAATTACCGACGGAGACCGAATCGTTATTGAGCGGGCCGTTCCAGTTAAAATCACGGCAGACGGAGACACCAAGACTCTTTATACAACCGATTCATCGGTACAGGGTGTAATTCAGCAATCAGGTATTGAAGTTGCAAATCATGATAAAGTGTATCCAGCGCTCGGAACCGCAATTAAAGCGGATATGAAGATTCGTGTAGTGCGTGTAACAAAGCATACAGTGGATGTGAAACAACCGATTGCTTATAAGGTTGTGAAAACGGCAGACCCGAGTTTGTTCCAAGGGGATAACCGTGTTGTAGTGAAAGGCAAGGAAGGCACAATTGTGCAGCATATCGAAAAGGTATTTCAAGACGGGGAACTGGTTTCCAAAAAGATGGTGGGTAAAACGGTCGCAGCCAATCGTGTAGATAAGGTGATCGCTGTAGGTACGAAGGCGAAGCCGGTTGTGAAGGAATCTGAAGTTCAATTGGTATCGGCCAAAACTTCAACCACCAAAACAGCAGTAACGACGAACTCGAAGAAAACATCTGCCTCGGGCAGCAAGGTGATTACGGTCTCCGGGAATTCTTTTAAGTATTCTAAAGTTTTGAAAAATGTATCGATGACTGCCTACTCTTCTGAAGAGCCGGGTATTGGTACAAAAACAGCTTCCGGTACTCGTGTAACGGAAGGGCGCACCATTGCGGTTGATCCCAAGGTCATTCCAATCGGCTGGTGGGTATACATCGAAGGCCTCGGCTTCCGTCGTGCGGAAGATACAGGTGGTGCTATTAAAGGGAATAAAATCGACGTTTATTACGACAGTGTGAAGCACGCCCTGAATTTCGGACGTAAAAAAGGCAAAACGGTCTATGTGATTGGTCCAGTAAAGCCTGAAGCGAACTAAAATCGTTTTACTTTGAAATGGGAATGCTATAAAATAGTGCATGAATGATTCATGCGGAATATGCGGCGGAGGGGTCTGAATTCAGTCTCCTCCGCCGTTTGGCAGAGAAGAGGATATTCCTCTTCTTTTTGCGTTAGAAAGGAAGAAACGGAACATGATAAAAGAAGTGATTGTTGTGGAGGGTCGTGACGACACGGTAGCAATTCGCCGAGCGGTTGAAGCGGATACGATTGAAACCGGAGGTTCTGCCATTAATCAGCGTATTCTGAAAAGAATCGCACTTGCTCAGGAGAGACGTGGTGTCATCATTCTGACGGACCCGGATCATGCAGGGGAGCGTATTCGCAAAATTATCGCCAATAAGGTGCCTGGCTGCAAGCATGCTTTCATTCCAGAGGCAGACGCAACGCGTAAAGGGGATATCGGGGTAGAGAATGCTTCACCGGAAGCCATTCGTCATGCACTCGCTCGCGTACATACATCCTATGAGGGTGCACCTAGTCTAATTGATTGGGAGGATCTGATCGAAGCGGGATTGATCATACATCCGCAGGCAGCCGCACGTCGTATGGAGATGGGCAATTTACTCGGTATCGGGTATTGTAACGGCAAACAGTTCCACAAACGATTGAGTGTATTCCAGATTACAAGAGAAGAGTTCTCCACTGCATTAGCGCAAATTGAACGTGAAGGATTGTGAGCATATGAAGGACATGGAGCAAACCATTGAAATAGCAACACCGAAACGTACCAAAGAAATTATTCAAAAGCATGGATTCTCCTTCAAGAAAAGTCTGGGCCAGAACTTCTTGATCGATCAAAATATATTGAATAAAATCGTGGGCGCAGCCGATTTGGACGAGACCAAGGGTGCGCTGGAAATTGGTCCGGGTATCGGAGCGCTTACAGAACGTCTCGCACGTGTAGCAGGCCCTGTTACAGCCGTAGAGATCGACCAGCGCCTGATTCCGATTCTCGGGGAGGTCATGGAGCCTTATCCTAATGTGCGTGTTCATCATGGAGATGTACTCAAGCTGGATCTGGCTGAACTGTTTGCCACGGACTTTGCTTCGGTCGAAAAAGTCAGCGTTGTAGCAAACTTACCCTATTATGTAACGACACCAATCATGATGAAGCTACTGGAAGAGAAGCTGCCGGTAGACAGTATCGTGGTTATGATTCAGAAGGAAGTGGCTGAGCGTATGGCGGCCGCACCAGGTTCCAAGGATTATGGAAGTCTAAGCATTGCCGTGCAGTATTACAGTATGCCAGAACTGGTCTGTGTGGTTCCGCCTACCGTGTTTATTCCACAGCCGAATGTAGAGTCGGCGGTAATTAAACTGAAGGTGCGTGAGCAACCGCCAGTAGAGGTCCCAAGCGAGAAGCATTATTTCGAGGTTGTACAGGCTTCTTTTGCCCAGCGGAGAAAAACGATCTCCAACAATCTCAAAGCTCGCTTCTTCACGAAGGAGAACAGAGAACAGGCGGACCAACTGCTGGAGAAGGCAGGTATCCAGCCTTCACGGCGTGGTGAAACATTAAGTCTGCAGGAATATGCGACCTTAAGTACTGTAATGTGGGAAGCGGGGGTTCGCGGCGAGCTTTAATTTCAATGAACCAATCCGGGTCTCTGCCCATACGATAGGGTAGAGGTGATAATGGTGATGAATATCGGAGACTTGGTCGTTCGGAAGTCATATGGTGGCGATGTGACCTTCCGGGTAGAAGGACTACAGTCGGATGCTGCGGTAATTAAAGGGACCGAGTTCCGGCTGTTGGCAGACTCCCCGGTGGACGATTTGATACAGGTTCCTTACGAACCACAGAGCGCAAAAACGCGTCAGGCACACATTAAAGCCCATCAGACGCTCTCACGTTTGCAGCAGAACCGAATGGAGCAGGCAGAGCGTAACCGGGAAGGGCTGATGCAAGAATGGACTGCTCAGCAGGAACCGGCGTATTTTGAAATGCCTGGCAAGGTGTTACATCTGGATGGTGACCCAAATTACTTGAAAAAAAGTATGAACCTGTATGAGCAACTTCGTGTTCCTGCGGAAGGACAGTATGTACATGAATCAGCCATGGCTGATACGTTGTATCGCCTGCTGCCCAAAGTCCGTCCTGATATCGTCGTGATCACGGGTCATGACGGTGTGCTAAAAACACGACAGCCTTATGATCTTTACAGTCTGGGAAGCTACAAAAATTCACAAAACTTTGTCTCGGCCATTCAGGTTGCAAGGCAATACGAGCGTCATCTGGATGCGCTGACGATTATTGCCGGAGCCTGTCAGTCTCACTTCGAGGCACTGCTGCGTGCCGGTGCAAACTTTGCCAGTTCGCCAGGCCGAATTCTTATCCATGCGCTTGATCCGGTTTACGTGGCTGCCAAGGCTTCCTTCACGTCTGTTCGCGATACCGTCAATATGACTGATGTATTGAATAACACCATTAGCGGCATCCAAGGTGTAGGCGGTGTGGAAACCAAGGGGAGCTACCGAGTTGGTTTGCCGGGACTTAATGATTTATCTACACTAAAGGTGAATCCATCCGCAGTATGATGATGAAGTTATCTAAAGGTTTAATCCCGAATCAGAAAAGCCCGTTTGAGGGCTTTTTTTATTTGCGAAAAAATTCATTGACAACGACTTTTTAGTGCTGATATAATATTTAGCTTTGATTTGACAGTGACTGTAAAATACAGTATAATGGACAAGAAAAGAGGTGGACGTCCACAATGGCTAAAAATACGCTGTTGGATATCAAACGCAATCTCGATGCACATATTGGTCAGAAAATTACGCTGCGGGCTAATGGTGGCCGCCGTAAGACGATTGAGCGTACGGGTGTATTGGAAGAAACGTACCCTTCTGTTTTTATTGTAAAGCTTGATGAAGAGCAAGAAACCTTCAAGCGAGTATCATACAGTTATGCGGATATACTTACGGAGTCTGTAGAAGTCATGGTCTTTGACCCGGGCAGTGAGACTAATTCCTACAACATGGAGACGTAAGCATTGGTTTACGGGCGATTCACCTCTTAGGTGGATCGCTTTTTGTATTCTCCGAGTACGGCTACTGTTTCTTATAAGGACGAAACCATACATATACAGGAATGACTGAGGAATGCAGGCGGCATACTATTTGAACAGGTCCGGGGAAAGTTCTCTGTTAAAGCGGGGAGGTTGAACCAGGACTTGGGGGTGAACAATCCCGAATTGCAGGGACTCATTTTGTCTTGAATAAGATCTGGAGGAGGATGGTTCATGAGTCGGAGAAGAAGAAGTGTCATGTCGGAAGAACTGAAGTATGAGCTGGCGAAGGATCTGGGCTTCTATGATACCGTTCAGCAGGAAGGCTGGGGCGGAATCAAAGCCAAGGATGCCGGTAACATGGTGAAACGGGCAATCCAAATGGCAGAGCAAGCAGCGCGTAAATCTTAATCAGGTTCTACCAGATTGAAGAGCGGGGCAATTCGCAGGAATCACCCCGCTTTTTCCCGATAAGATGAGGAATACAAATGACTTGACAGCCCCATTTTGATATAATATGTTAAGTTGTCTTAGGGAAAAGGTGAGGACGGGTGAACGTCTTGAAAATTTACGAAAAAGCGCCTGCTAAAATTAATTTGATGTTGGATGTTCTACATAAAAGAAGTGATGGATTTCATGAAGTTGAAATGATCATGACGATGGTTGATCTTGCCGATCGACTGGAAATGTCAGAATTGCCACGAGATACGATTGTAATCTCCAGCCAGGCTGGCTATATTCCGCTTGATGAGAAAAACCTGGCGTTTCAAGCGGCAAGACTGATTAAGGAACGGTACAACGTACGTACAGGAGTTCATATTCATCTGGACAAAAAAATTCCGGTTGCTGCCGGTCTTGCTGGTGGCAGCAGTGATGCAGCAGCAACACTGCGCGGATTAAACCGTCTATGGCGGCTTAATATACCGGATCAGGAGTTGCAAGAGCTGGGTGCAGAACTGGGCTCGGATGTTCCGTTCTGTATTACAGGCGGCACTGCACTGGCAACAGGGCGGGGGGAGAAGTTAACCCCGATGCCTAATCCGCCGCAATGCTGGGTTATTTTAGCCAAACCTCCAATCAATGTGTCCACAGCAGATGTATACGGACGTTTTCGCAGCGACAAGATTGTTCGGCATCCAAGCGCAGCCAGAATGGAGCAAGCCATTCGCAATCAATCCTTTACAGAGGTCTGCAATCAGATGGGCAATGTCTTGGAGGATGTGACGCTCAAGCTGTATCCGGAAGTGCAGCATCTCAAGGATGCAATGATTCGTCTTGGAGCGGACGGAGTATTGATGTCTGGCAGCGGACCAACGGTATTCGGACTTGTGTCCAAGGAAGCCAAAGTGGCACGTATTTATAACGGACTTCGGGGGTTCTGCAAAGAGGTCTATGCGGTACGGTTGTTAACGTAAACCCACTTTTTATAATGTACAAACACGTATAAAGGTGGTATATTTTTAAATAATTATTCGGATTTGGATGTTCCGTGATCGTGAGGATGGATCTCTGTGAAGAAGTTAAAACGAAGTGCAAGGCTGGTTGAAATGACGCAATACTTATTGTCCAGACCACATACGGTGATTCCACTCACCACATTTGCCGAACGTTATGGTGCTGCCAAGTCATCCATTAGTGAGGATCTGGCTATTATCAAGGAAGTGTTCGAAGAAGGTGGGTCAGGAGAACTGCATACGCTGGCAGGGGCAGCTGGAGGAGTAAAGTGGATTCCAAAGGTACCTGTGGAACATGCTCTCGCTTTTGCTGAGCGGCTATCTACACAGCTTGCGCAGCCGGATCGGATTTTACCAGGGGGATATCTCTATATGTCAGATCTTCTTGGACAGCCTGCTCTAATGAATGAAGCGGGCAAAATCTTTGCAACGGCCTTTGGCGATATGAATATTGATGTAGTCATGACGGTGGAAACTAAAGGAATCCCGCTTGCTTATGCGACTGGAGCCCAGCTTAACCTTCCTGTTGTACTCGTTCGCAGGGACCATCAGGCTACGGAAGGATCGGCCGTAAGTATTAATTACGTATCGGGGTCCCACAAAAGTCTGCATACTATGTCCCTATCTCGCCGGGCGATGAAGGAGCATTCCCGAGTATTGATCGTGGATGATTTCATGAAAGCCGGGGGTACTGTTCAAGGTATGATCGACTTGCTTGCGGAGTTTAATGCTAAGGTGGCTGGAGTAGGTGTTTTGGTGGAATCCGGTTCTGTGGATTCAGAGGAACGTCTGCTGACGGACTATGTATCTCTCGCGAAGCTGACAGCAGTTGATGCCAAGAGCAGACACATATCTGTCTCACCTGGTAACTATTTTAACCTGTAGAATAATGACGAATGACATGTCGGGAAAGGTTCTTTTCCATCGACCTGGCACTAACGTTGTCGAATTGTGTATTAAATAAAAAAATTCCTGAAATTAGGATATTTTTATGGTCGTGAAAAGAAGGAGTTCGTATAGGCTGTGTGGAATTATACACCAAGTTCTGATGGAAAAAGGTGGTGAACACACACATGCAAATTACGGATGTCAGACTCCGCCGCGTTAACTCGGAAGGGAGAATGAAAGCTATCGCATCCATTACCATCGATAACGAATTCGTCGTTCATGACATTCGTGTCATCGATGGTAACAACGGAATGTTTGTTGCAATGCCGAGCAAGCGGACTCCTGACGGAGAGTTCCGTGATATCGCCCACCCGATCTCTTCTGGTACGCGTGAGAAGATTCAGGCAGCAGTATTAACTGAGTACGATCGTGCAGCTACTGAGGAAGAAGTCATTGAAGAAGGTGCCTGAGAACATTATTGGGGTTCGAAGGAAAAGAGAGCCATGTCTTATGGCTCTCTTTTCTTTTTGACCGGAATAAGATATATTCAGTATTGAGTTTATTCAAAAGAGAACCGGAGCGCGTCCTGCGTTCGGTTGCAGAGCGGCATCTTAGGAATCGTTGGGATTCAGTTAAGCTCGCGGGTACACGGCGTAACATATGAGGTCATGGATTGATCATGAATCTGTTGTTACGCGTGATTACAGAGACAGCAGGCGATGAACAAGACCGGCTTGAAGCCGGCTGGATGATACTCATTGGAGATGAAATGTGTAAGGTATTCAATGGGATTTTCAGAACAGGAGGTCGTTAATTTTGAAACGCATGGCAATTGTTCTAGCCGCAGGGCAGGGCAAACGAATGAAATCGAAATTGTACAAAGTGCTGCATCCCGTATGCGGTAAACCGATGGTCGGACATGTGCTGGATGCAGCACTTCGCGCAGGCGTTGAACGTAGCGTAGTTGTTGTCGGACATGGGGCCGAAGCGGTGCAGTCATTTTTAGGTTCCAGAGCGGAGTACGCACTTCAAGCGGAACAACTCGGAACAGGGCATGCTGTAAAACAGGTGAATCCCCTGCTCGGTAGTGAGAATGGATCAACGATTGTGGTTTGTGGTGACACACCTCTCGTTACAAGCGAAACGCTGGAAGGTCTGATGAAGCTGCATGAGGAAAGTGGCGCAGCTGCGACAGTGCTCACGGCTCAGCTCGATAATCCTAAAGGATATGGACGGGTGATTCGCGGGGAAGACGGTTCCGTACAACGGATCGTGGAACAAAAGGATTGCACACCGCAGGAAGATGCCGTAAATGAAATTAATACAGGCACATACTGCTTTGATAATGCGAAGTTGTTCGCCGCGCTGGAGAAGGTGACTAACCAGAACGCACAAGGCGAATATTATCTGACAGACGTGGTTGGCATTTTCAAGAGTGAAGGTGAAGTGGTTGAGGCTTATATGTCTGATGATATTGCGGAGTCCATCGGAGTAAACGACAGACTTGCACTTTCACAGGCTGAAGCTTATATGCGCGAGCGTCTGGCAATCCGTCATATGTTGAACGGTGTAACCATCATTGATCCGTCATCGACATATATCGGAGCAGATGTTACGATTGGATCAGATACGGTATTGTATCCGGGAACCGTTCTTAAAGGTACTACTTCGATTGGTGAGGCATGTCATATCGGTCCTCATGCAGACATTGAAGACAGCATCATACAAGATGGTGCCGCAATTAAACATTCGGTGCTTTCGAAGGCAGAAGTTGGCCCTGATGCAACCGTAGGTCCTTTTGCCAATCTACGCCCTGGCACTAAGTTAGGTCGCAACGTAAAAATTGGTGACTTTGTTGAAGTGAAAAATGCTACAATTGACGAAGGGTCTAAAGTGTCACATCTCAGTTATATCGGGGATGCACAGGTAGGCAAGAACGTAAATGTTGGATGCGGAGCAATAACGGTCAATTATGATGGATATAATAAGGCTGTAACTACGATTGAGGATGATGCCTTTGTAGGCAGCAACGTCAATTTGATTGCACCGATTACGGTTGGAAAAGGCGCTTATGTCGTTGCAGGTTCCACCGTGACACATTCCGTTCCTGAGAATGATCTGGCGATTGCTCGTCCACGTCAGGAGAACAAAGCAGGTTACGCGGAAAAAATCCGCGGACGTGCAAAAGCCAAGAAACAAAATGCTAAACCCGAATAAGGGGTTTTGATAACGAATTGCCTCCCGCTAATCGGGAGGTGCCGACATGTCGCAGACGCTTATAGATTCCAATGAACCAGCACGGAGGGTTTTTATTTTATGACTTATTTTGACTCGAAATTAAAAATATTTACTTGCAATTCTAACCCCAAGCTTGCTCATCAAATTGCTGATTATATCGGGATTCCTATGGGTGAATCGCATACAACCAGCTTTAGTGATGGCGAGATTCAAGTGAAACTCTCCGAGAGTGTTCGTGGCTGTCACGTGTATATCGTACAGTCAACTTGCTTGCCGGTTAATGACAACCTGATGGAAATGCTCGTGATGATTGATGCATTGAAACGTGCATCGGCCAAAACAATTAACGTCGTTATTCCGTATTACGGCTATGCACGTCAAGATCGCAAAGCGCGTTCACGTGACCCGATTACGGCCAAGCTGGTGGCTAACCTGATTGAAAAGGCAGGAGCAACCCGTGTGATTGCAATGGATTTGCATGCAATGCAAATTCAGGGATTCTTCGACATTCCAGTCGATCATCTGCTGGGCGTGCCGATTCTGGCCCAATATTTCCGCTCGAAACAGATTGAAAATCCAGTTGTCGTGTCACCTGACCACGGTGGTGTGGTTCGTGCGCGTAAACTGGCCGATTTCCTGAATGCACCGCTTGCGATCATCGACAAACGTCGTCCTGAGCCAAACGTCAGTGAAGTCATGAATATTATCGGTAACATCGAAGGCAAAACAGCGATTTTGATTGATGACATCATTGATACTGCCGGGACAATTGTACTGGGAGCCAATGCCCTGATGGAAGGCGGCGTTAAGGAAGTATATGCATGCTGTACTCACCCGGTATTGTCCGGACCTGCGATGGAACGTCTGGAAAATGCACCGCTGAAGGAAGTCATTGTAACGGATACGATTCCAATTACACATCCAAATCCAACAAGCAAGCTTAAAGTGCTCTCTGTAGCGCCGTTGCTTGGGGAAGCGATCATCCGGGTTCATGAGGAATTGTCCATCAGCAAGCTGTTTGAAATTGAATAAGGATGTCTGCATAACGTAGTAGAGGGGTTACGTCTTCCGGTTGAACGGAAAATGTAACCCCTGTCGGCGTGCCGTTTTTAAAGGATGATGTAAAAGGGTGCCTGGCGCATTAATATCCCGGGCGGGAAATAAAGCGGAAGCGGCGTCTGTGAAACAGCGTGTCAGCAATTTCGACAAATTGACTATCGAAACGGGTAATCAGACCAATTTCGATATGAGTGTCACGGTCATACACTTGTACAGGCACATGATGCTCCAGATGATAAATAAAGTCACTATGTTGAGTCAGTTGTCCATTATCTTCGCGCAAAACCCGCTCACCTTCCTGGGTGGATAAATGTTCGATACGTACTTTCCTGATATTATATGAAATATAACATTCGAAGTCTATGCCTCACCTAAGTGATAATTGAAGGAGGGAACAAGATGAAGTGGATTGTCGGACTTGGAAATCCAGGCTCGAACTATGCCAAAACCCGGCATAATATCGGTTTTATGGCGCTGGATCGATTGGCAGATCGCCATAACATTTCGATTACACAGAACAAGTGTAAGGCACTGATCGGAGAAGGCAACATTGGCGGTGTCAAAACGGTATTAATAAAACCGATGACCTATATGAACCTTTCGGGTGAATCGGTGCGAGCTTACATGGATTTTTATAAAGTGAGTCTGGAAGACCTGATCGTTGTATATGACGATATGGATACAGAGATTGGCAAGGTGCGCCTGAGATATCAGGGTAGCGCCGGTGGACATAATGGGATCAAGTCCATTATTCAGCACACAGGTACACAACAGTTTAACCGGGTTCGTATGGGTATATCCCGGCCTGATCCAGGACATGCCATTGTAGATTATGTACTGTCAACATTCATGAAGAAAGAAAAAGAAGCACTGGAGCAGACGATTGAGCAAACATGTGATGCGCTGGAGCATAGCCTGACGAATACGTTTGAGCAAACGATGGCCAAATTCAACGGTTGATACAATCCAGTATTAAGGCAGTAACACTGGAAAAAGATCAAATGTGCGACTTTTATTCGGACAACCTGGGCATACTGGATGTATAAACCATGTTCAGGAGGCATAACTATGTCAGTGAATTATGTATGTCGGCATTGCCGTACCTTTATTGGACGAATTGATTCGGCTAAAATCACGGAAGCACAGCTCGGTTTTCATTTCTTGACCCCTGACGAGCGGAGGGATATAATAGCGTATAATTCGGGTGGTGATGTTACCGTTCGGATTACATGTGATTATTGTAAGGAAGCGTTAGAACACAACCCCGAGCTGAGTTTGCTTGCGAATCCGCTTCAGTAGGTATCGCCTGCAGTAGGACTAGAATGAAGATATGAATGGATGAACATTGAAAAAATGAAAGAGAGGAAGGCCGCAGTTGCAGCGACCTGACTTTTATAGCCTTGGCAGCCTGCTGAGGCTTCTTTTCAGTTGGAACAAAAACAGAATCTCTTCAAACCTGAATTTTAAATTAGAGGGTTGCTGCATGAACAGATGTGGCAATGTTTCGATTAATCCTTTATGATGAAACAGGACGAAAAGGAATAACTATCCAATTTTTAAAAATTCCAATGACCATGCAGATACTGCACAACAGCGTGCAATGATCAATAATCAAGAAAGTTATAAGAGAGGTGCCCCTTTTGTTACAAGCACTCATAAAAGCTTTTTCCAAAGATCCGGACTTTGCGTCCATTACGGCTGGAGTCAAATCCGGCATGAAGGAGCAGTTGGTTTCGGGTTTATCCGGTTCAGCTCGCCAGATTATGCTGGCAGCGCTGCATCAAGAGATGGACCGGCCATTGCTCGTCGTCACACATAACATGTTTGCTGCACAAAAAATCGCAGAAGATTTACAGGAAGCGCTTTCAAGCGATCAGGTGTTAATCTATCCTGCTAATGAGCTCGTTGCGGCTGAGGCAGCGGTGTCCAGTCCGGAAACCCTCGCTCAGCGTATAGAAGTTTTGGTTCGTTGCGCCCAAGGGTTCAGGGGCGTTGTTGTCATTCCTTTTTCCGGGGTAAGACGTTATGTTCCTCTGCCTGAAGTAATGGCAAGTGCACATATTCAGATTAAACAGGGTAGCACGCTTCAACTGGATTCGTTCTTGCTGGAGATGGTGAAGCTTGGCTATGAGCGTGTGGAGCGCGTTGAGTCGCGCGGAGAGATGAGTGTACGTGGTGGCATTATCGACTTCTATCCGGTGACTTCATCGATTGCGTATCGGGTGGAGCTATTTGACGACGAAATCGATTCTATTCGTACATTTGATCCCGCGGATCAGCGTTCTATTGAAAAGATAGAGGAGATCACGGTACTGCCGTGTAAAGAACTGATTGCAGATCAGCAGCGTATGGAGAAAGCGGCCGATACGGCGGCACTTCTGCTTGAACAGCAACTGGAAAAGATGACAGATCGTCAGGCTAAGCTGCGTCTACGTGAAGAGATGCATCGCGAGATCGAGTTGCTGCGTCAGCATGTTTATTTTTCGGAAATGTACAAATACATCTCCCCACTCTACCCGGAAAATAAAACAATCTATGACTACATGCCAGAAGATACAATTCTGGTATTGGATGAGCCGGCAAGACTGTCGGAAACATCCAAGCAGCTGGATCGGGATGAGTCCGAGTGGAATTTGCATCTGATGCAAAATGGAAAAACACTGCCAGATCTGCCGCTATCGGCAGATGGGGATGAGCTGCTCTATGAGCGTTCGTTCCAGACGATCTTTATGTCGATCTTTCTGCGCCAGGTGCCGCATACGCAACCACAGAACATTCTGAACTTTATCAGCCGGGGCATGCAGGATTTCCATGGACAGATGAACGTGCTGAAGGCAGAGATGGAACGCTGGCAAAAAGCCGGAGTACAGGTGCTGATGCTTGCGAATGGTGAGGAACGGATGGATCGGATGCGCCGGGTATTGCAGGATTACGACATTCCTGAGCCGGAGATGCTGAACGGCAATCTGCAAACGGGATTCGAAATGCCGTCCATTCATTTGGCGGTGATCACAGAAGGTGAGATGTTCTCACAGAAGCAGCGTAAAGCCCGCAAACCGATTCGAAACATCGACAATGCCGAGCGTATCAAGTCCTATAGCGAGCTGAAAGTGGGCGATTATGTCGTTCACCAGAACCACGGGATTGGTAAATACCTCGGGATTGGCACG
Source organism: Paenibacillus sp. 2TAF8 (assembly GCF_052114825.1). Lineage (NCBI taxonomy): Bacteria > Bacillati > Bacillota > Bacilli > Caryophanales > Paenibacillaceae > Paenibacillus > Paenibacillus sp. 2TAF8. The sequence goes on along the minus strand of NZ_JBFRFN010000027.1, from coordinate 40,158 downwards.
CTTGAAGTTGCCGGTATTCATAAAGACTACATGCACATTCTGTATGCTGGTGGAGACAAGTTGTCTGTTCCGATTGAACAGATTGATCTGATCCAGAAATATGTGGGTTCTGAAGAAAAGGAGCCGAAAATATACAAGCTGGGCGGCAATGAATGGACACGCGTTAAAAATAAAGTTCGTTCATCCGTTCAGGATATCGCCGATGATCTAATCAAGTTGTACGCAGAACGTCAAACGTCCAAAGGCTATGGATTCGACAAGGATTCTGCAGAGCAGCAGGAGTTTGAAGACATGTTCCCTTATGATGAAACCCGGGATCAGATGCGTGCGATTGAAGAAATCAAAAAAGATATGGAACAAAACCGTCCCATGGATCGTTTATTGTGTGGAGACGTTGGGTACGGCAAGACAGAAGTGGCCATTCGTGCTGCGTTCAAAGCGGCAATCGAAGGTAAACAGGTGGCGGTGCTGGTTCCGACCACAATTTTGGCTCAACAGCACTACGAAACATTCCGTGAGCGCTTCTCCGGTTATCCATTCAACATTCATGTCCTTAGCCGATTCCGTTCCCGCAAGGAACAGAATGAGACGGCCAAAGGCATCAAAGCCGGTACAATCGACATTGTTATCGGTACGCACCGCTTGTTGTCACAGGATCTGGTGTTCAAAGACCTGGGACTGCTCATTGTTGATGAGGAGCAGCGTTTTGGTGTAACACACAAGGAGAAACTGAAAAAGCTCAAAACAAACGTGGACGTGCTGACTCTTACAGCAACGCCAATTCCGCGTACTTTACACATGTCCATGTTGGGTGTACGTGACCTGTCGGTTATTGAGACTCCGCCGGAAAACCGTTTTCCGGTTCAGACTTATGTGGTGGAGCACAGCCAGGCGCTTGTCCGTGAAGCAATTGAACGGGAGTTAGCCCGTGGCGGTCAGGTGTATTATCTCTATAACCGGGTGCAAGGCATTCAGGAGATGGCTGCCGAAATTTCAGATCTGGTACCCGAAGCCAAGGTTGGCGTCGGTCATGGCCAGATGAGTGAAACCGAGCTGGAGAAGACGATCCTCGACTTCCTGGACGGCGAGTATGATGTACTGGTAAGCACGAGCATTATCGAGACGGGTGTCGATATTCCGAATGTAAATACACTGATCGTACATGACGCAGATAAAATGGGGCTTTCCCAGTTGTACCAGCTACGTGGACGGGTGGGCAGGTCTAACCGTATTGCCTATGCGTATTTCACGTACCAACGGGATAAAGTACTTACCGAAGTTGCGGAGAAGCGCCTGCAGTCCATTAAGGAATTTACCGAGCTTGGTTCAGGTTTCAAAATTGCGATGCGAGATCTGTCCATTCGTGGTGCGGGTAACCTGCTTGGAGCGGAACAGCATGGCTTTATTGCTTCTGTCGGGTTCGACCTGTACTCGCAGATGCTGGCGGAAGAAATCAACAAACGTAAAGTTACAATGCTGGGCGAGGAGCCTGTTCCTTCCGATCAGTGGAATACAACGCTGGATCTCAGTATCGATGCCTACTTGCCATCGGATTATATTTATGACAGTATTCAGAAAATTGAGATCTATAAAAAGGTCGCAGTTATTGCTTCCTTCGACGACGCAATGGAACTTGAAGACGAATTGGTTGACCGATTCGGTGATCTGCCGGAGGCTGTAATCAATTTGATGGCGGTGGCCCGCCTTAAAGTGTACGGGAAAATCTATGGCATTGAGTCTATCACACAGCGTGGTGACGATCTTACAGTCAAGTTTTATGAAGGGCGTGAGCATGCCTTCGAGCTCTCAAAAATCTCACACATTGGAAATCAGTTCGAAAGACGTGTACAATTTGAACAAGGACCCCATATGCTGATTCATGTCAAAGGCAAGGGTCTTGGGGATAAGCAACTGATGGAACTGGTAGAGAAGTTTCTGGAGTCCATGAAGACTGCTTTTAAATCAAAGGGGGAACTAAAAGATGTTAGCAAAGTATAAAAAAGTGGGAAAAGTGCTGTCCGTAGGTATGGTTGCAGTACTGTCCCTGTCCTTGCTTGCTGCATGTGGCAAGAAGGAAGAAGCGAAAGCACCGGAATCAACAGATAAGAGCGCTGTAGTTGCTACGTATGATGGTGGCACGATCACGGCGAATGAATTCGACATGGAACAACGTGTCATGAAGTTCCTCTATCCGGAATATGCACAGATGATGGATATGGATGATTTTAAAGAGTACCTGGTAAAGCAAGAGATTGCTTATGAATATTTGAGCGGCAAAGCAAGTGCAGAAGCAAAAACGGCTGGTGCCAAAACAGCATCCGAACAATTCGACAAAATGAAAGCTCAAGTGAAAGAGGATCAGTGGGCTGAGATGTTGAAAGCTCAAAATCTGACGGATCAAAACATTAAAGACTACATGACTCGCATTATGACGGTGATTAAAGATAAAGAAACAGGCGTAACTGAAGATGCGATCAAGGCAGAGTTTGAGAAAAACAAAGATCAGTTCACAACGGCTTCTGTACGTCACGTGCTGATCGGATTCACGGATTCAAAAACGCAGAAAGAACGTAAGAAAGAAGATGCATTAAAGTTAGCGAAAGAAGTAAAAGCGAAACTTGAAGGCGGAACTGATTTTGCTGAAATCGTGAAAAAATATTCAGATGACGCTAGTTCTGTACCCGATGGTGGATTGTATAAAGATACACCTGTTGCGACATGGGTAGAAGCTTTCAAAGAAGCTGCGAAAACACTGCCGCTTAATAAAATCAGTGATCCGGTTGAAACGGAATTCGGTTATCACGTTATGAAGGTAGAAGCACGTACGGAGGCAGATTACTCCAAATTGAAACCGGAGCAGAAAGAAACGCTGAAAAGCCAGCTAGCTGGTGCTCAAATCGATACGTTTATGCAAAAAGATCTGGATAAAATCATCAAAGAAGTGAAACTTCCTAAGACGGAGAAGAAAGAGGAAGGTACAACAGGAGGTACGACAGGAACAGGTACAGAAGGTACGAAAACAGATGAATCCAAAACAAATTCCAAAGGTTCAGATGCAAAAACGGATCAAGGTACGACAGGAACAGACAAAGATGCGAAAACCGAAGAAGGCACAAGCGGTAAATAAACTTATATAATGTGGTATTAACATGTTTTTTAGAGAAGCCTCAGTGGCTTCCTAAGAGGTGTTAAATTAACGGTTTATGGGACAAGCCTGACGAAGCACGGAGAGAACCAAGGTTCTTTCTGCTGCTTCGTTTTGCTTTTTGACACATGGCGGCCTTGAGAATTACTTTCTATCACTTTTCAAAAAAGATAATCAACTATATTCTGCAAAGCATGTATAAGGATATGGGAACAGATGAATACTATGGTCAAGAAATCACACTAAACGTTCTGGGACTTTCCTCTACCCATTAAGGAACAGTAGTTGAAAAATCTTCTCGAGAAAGTGGGGCAACATGTAAATGAAAGCTACTGGTATTGTCCGCCGTATAGATGACCTGGGTCGTGTGGTCATTCCTAAAGAAATCCGTCGTACGTTACGTATTCGTGAGGGAGATCCTCTTGAAATTTTTGTGGATCGTGATGGAGAAGTTATTCTTAAAAAATATTCACCGATTGGTGAACTTGGCGATTTTGCCAAAGAATATGCGGAATCGCTGTATGAGAGTACGGGGCACGTTACAATGATTTCTGACCGGGATACCATTATCACGGTGGCAGGCGGCTCCAAGAAAGAGTATTTGGATAAACAGGTTGGCAGCCTAGTGGAGAGTTGCATGGAAAACCGTAAGACAATTATGGAAGCAACCAATGGTACTTATGAGCTTAGCAAAGATCATGACGAGACGTTATCCTCTTTTGTTATCGCGCCAATTATCTCTGGTGGTGATCCCATCGGAACCGTTATCCTGTTCAACAAGGACGAGTCCGTGAAGATGTCTCAGATGGAAGTTAAAATGGCTGAGACAGCTGCAGGATTCCTCGGCAAACAAATGGAACAATAGAAAGCAGATGGACTCCTGTGAGCCTGAACCGGGCATACGGGAGTTTTTGCTTTTTACATATAAGTTGAACTATAAGTGTTTACACAAGTACTCCGATGACAGAATAAACTGGAGAGTAGCGGTTATCCCCAGATTTTTTTGGATTCCCTTTTCCAAAGGGGAAAATCCGGTGATAAAGGCGAAGCTTATGCTTCCGATGTAGCTTTCTTGCAGAAAGCTTTTAGCTTCGCTTTTTCAGTTTTTTTCTGTCCTCTCCGTTTAAGTGGAAAAAAATATTTCACCTTACATAGATGGGGGGAGGCTAGAGGCTTTGATCTGATCACAGGTTGTGGCTCAAAGGATGTTCGTATTGTGTGCCTTCTGGCAGGTATAATAGCAAAGGGAGTTATATGCTTCGTTTGAATGCCAGAATACACATGGAAGGAACCGGGAAATTGATAAAACAGCCATCTTTAGGAACAAGGCTGCTACAGGGTGCTTTTATCCTTGGGCTTGCCGCCATTATCTCCAAAATCATTGGTGCTTTTCAAAAAATTCCTCTTCAAAATCTGGGGGGAGACGGTGTCTTTGGTATCTACAATACGGTCTATCCGTTATATATGCTCATTATTACGCTGGCTGCGGCGGGTCTGCCGCTAGCCGTCTCGAAATTTGTAGCAGAACAGCATGCCCTCGGAAGACCAGACGAGAGCCGCAGAATTATACGAATATCATCAATGCTACTCGGAGGCCTTGGATTGCTCACGGCTATGGTGATGTACGTGAGCGCATCGTGGGTCGCAGATTTGATTGGTAATCAGCACGTCATTCCCTCGATCCATGCTGCATCTTTAGCCTTGTTATGTGTACCAGTGATGACAGGTTTGCGCGGATATTTTCAGGGAATGCAGCAGATGATGCCTACAGCTCTCTCTCAGGTAGTAGAGCAGATGGTACGGGTAACGGTCATGATTGTGGTGTTATTGTGGTTAATTCGCCAGGATGCTTCGCTTGAGAATGTTGCTGCAGGGGCAATGTTAGGTTCGGTGGCAGGAGGTTGCGCAGGGCTTGCCGTAATGCTGGGATTTGTATACCGACATCGCCGGAAAGAGAGGGCAGAGCATTCGGTGGATGATAGGGCTTTGGGTACACAAGATGGAGAGAGCAAGGGCGAGCAGGTATATGGTGAGGCGGAGCGGCTAAGGAATATTAGTCAGATTAGACAGTCCGCAGACGCTTCCCAAGACTTAGAAAACAAGCCAAGGGCCAATGCTGGAGGAGTAGCACATGATGTTGCTCCAGTGGAAGGAGATGTACAAGCTCGGGAGACCAGGCGCTCGAACACAGCGTGGATACGCATTTTGCTGATCTATGCCATTCCGGTTTGTCTGGGGTCACTCGCGGTACCCCTGATGAATCTGGTGGACACCTTCACGGTTCCAAGGCTGCTGCGCGGGGAAGGGCTAGATGAGTTGCAAACAATGGTATCCTTCGGCATCTACAACCGTGGATTGCCGCTGGTGCAGCTGGTGACGATGCTTGCCACGTCACTCTCGGTGCTGTTTATTCCGGCGATGGCCGAAGCGCGCCTGAAGGGCGGGCCAGAAGCCGTCAGGCAGCAAGCAGGCATAGCGCTGCGCTGGTTCTGGCTCATCGGTCTGGCGGCATCCGCAGGTCTTGCAGTGCTGGCAGATCCGATTAACCGCATGCTTTACGGCGATGCCGCAGGCACCGAAGCATTGCGGTACATGGCGCTGACGGCAGCGGGCAGCACCGTCAGCATTATTGCGGCGGCGCTACTGCAAGGCCTAGGCGCCGTGCGCGCTCCCGCGTTCAGCATGCTGGCCGCCACAGGCGTCAAGGTGCTGCTGAACGTCATGCTTGTGCCGGCGCTGGGCATTAGCGGCGCGGCGCTTGCAGGTGCAGCCGCCTACATGCTTGCGGCTGGCCTGAATGTGGCGCTGCTGGCGCGGCTCACCGCCATGCGCCCTGCCCCTGGCGCCGTTCTGGCGAAGCCGGCGCTGGTGGTCGCCGCCATGAGCCTGGCGGCGCTAGGCATGGCCTGGGCCGCCGAAGTCATACTCGGCGGCTTAGGCATCGCAGCCACGCATCGGCTGGCTGCGATGGGCGTGAGCCTGCTGGGCATAGCCGCAGGAGCAGCCATGTTTGTGCTGGCCGCGGCCCGGACAGGGCTGCTGACCGCAACAGAATTGTCGGCCTTGCCTAAGCTTGGGCCACGTCTGTCGAAGCTGCTGCGCAGAATGCGTGTACTGCGTTAGCCAAACCGGATGCTATTGGCAGATGCAATTATAGGATATCGACAGATTCTGGTATAATACGTTTAATTATTGAGTGCCATCCTGTTCAGCCGAGATGTTTGAAATGCTTATGGAGACGGATATGCCATGCAGGCAACCCGGAAAAGCAGGATGGTTCGGATGGAGGTTTTAGCGCAATGAGTGCAGCTTTGACAGTAGTAGGTTTAGGATCTGGAGATGCAGATCAACTGACATTAGGTATTATTAAAAAAATGAAACATGCGGCTACTCTGTATGTACGCACACTGGATCATCCGGTAATGAATGATTTGCAGAAAGAGGGACTGGAGATGACGTCGTTTGACGCCATCTATGAATCAAAATCCTCCTTCCCGGAGGTTTACGATGAGATTGCGAACCAATTGATCGAGGCTGCTCGGAGCGGGGACACAGGTACCGAGATTGTATATGCCGTACCGGGCCATCCAATGGTAGCTGAAGCCAGTGTAAGATTACTGAAGGAACGCTGTCCGCAGCAGGGGATCTCGTTACGTGTTATGGGTGGAGAGAGTTTCTTGGATGAAGCCTTTATCCGGCTCGGTTTTGATCCCATTGAAGGTTTTCAGCTGCTGGATGCCAGCAGTCTGAATCCCGAACTGGTACAGCCTCAGTTACATACGTTGATTGGGCAAGTTTACGATGGTTTTACGGCTTCGGATGTGAAGCTGTGCCTGATGGAAGTTTATCCAGATGATTATCCGGTGTTTGTGGGCCATGCACTTGGTGTGCAAGGTCAGGAAGTCATCCACAAGGTACCGCTGCATGAGCTGGATCGGACTCCTGGTTATGGCAATCTGTCACTGATCTATGTGCCGAAAAATACAGATGATGCTTTGCGCCGCCGCTCTTTCGCGCGTTTGCACGAGATCGTGAATATTCTTCGCAGTCCGGGCGGCTGCCCATGGGATCAGGAGCAAACACATCAGTCGATTCGTAAAAACCTGATTGAAGAGACATACGAAGTTATTGAAACCATCGATGAGGATGACCCGGATCATATGAAAGAAGAACTGGGTGATTTGCTGCTGCAGATTATGTTGCACTCTCAGATGGAAGAAGAGATCGGCACATTCAACGTTTATGACGTCATTGAGGGATTGAATGACAAGTTGATCTTTCGTCATCCGCACGTATTTGGTGACAATCAGGCTGAAGACGCGAATGAAGCCCTACAAAACTGGGAACAGATGAAGGCAGAGGAGAAAAAACGCAAAGGTCAGAATGCGGAAAAGACTTCTGTATTGGACGGTGTGCCACGCGACTTGCCTGCATTGATGAAAGGATATAAACTCCAGAAGAAAGCAGCCAAAGTCGGCTTTGACTGGGATAATGTGGAGGGTGTGTTTGCCAAGATTGAAGAAGAACTGGCCGAACTAAGAGAAGCAGTGCAGCAAGGACATGATGCGGAAGCACGCAAGCTGGAGCTGGGTGATGTTTTGTTTGCCACGGCGAATGTAGCACGTTTTATTGATACAGATCCGGAGGAAGCTCTTGCTGCTACAAACCGCAAGTTTGTCGCGAGATTTCAGTATATTGAGGATCGGTTACGTGAGCAGGGTAAGACACCTGCAGACAGTACGGTAGAAGAGATGGAGCAATTCTGGCAACAGGCGAAGAAAGCTGGGCTTTAATTTGTTCCAATTGTAAAAATATCCAAATACCATATTCCATCAGACTGGGCAGTGTGTTATGATGATACGAACATGTGTTCAACCTCATTTTAAGTCTGGTGTTTAATGAGACATCGTTTCGGGTACTGGACTTAGACGATTCTCTGCGATAAAGCGACAAAAGCTAAAAAAAGTCGTAGGTCAAGGCAGGAATTTAACATGCAAGCCAGAATACATGTGTAGTAACGGTGCGAGATATGACTTGGTTAAGGTAAGGCTACCAAGGCTCGCAGATACTTTTTCTTTAATTTGGGAGGCTTTTAACATGAACAAAACAGACCTGATCAACAACATTTCAAACAAAAGCGGTTTGACAAAGAAAGATGTCGAGTCCGTATTGAATGGCTTTTTAGGAGAAATTACAGATGCACTTGCTAGCGGAGACAAAGTACAATTGATCGGCTTTGGCACTTTTGAGACCCGCAAACGTTCCGGTCGTACGGGACGCAACCCGCAAACAGGGAATGAGATCGTGATTCCTGAGTCCACTGTTCCTGCATTCAAAGCAGGTAACAAACTTAAAGAAGCTGTAAAATAATGCGTCTTGATAAATTCCTGAAGGTATCTCGGCTGATCAAACGCCGTACGGTAGCCAAGGACGTATCCGAACAGGGACGTGTCTTGGTCAACGGACGGGAAGCTAAGCCCAGCGCTGCTGTTAAAGTAGGCGATGAGCTGACGGTTCAGTTTGGTCAAAAGCTTGTTACCGTGAAGGTGGAGCGTCTTGCCGAGAGCACCAAGAAGGATGAGGCGAGCAGCCTCTATACCTTGGTTAAGGAAGAGCCGATCGCCAAGGATAATGGAATGGACTGGTAACAGGACTTCCATATAAATGTTTAATTTTGTTTATATCGCTTGAATGAAGCGTCCTCCCGGTAACGGGGGGGCGTTTTTTATGTTGCGTGCCAAAGGGAATTGAAAGGATCAGTGAGTCGGCAGTTCTAATCCGAGTTTCTCATCCATATGCTAGGTACTAAAGAAGGAGGGGTACATGCCATGGTTGAGCACGGAAAGGCCAAACAGCACCATCTGAACATGCAAAATCGGAAACTGCTGGATCTGACAGGGGTCTCGAATGTAGAGAGTTTTGACAGTGAGGAGTTTCTGCTTCAGACCGAACTTGGGCATCTGACGATCCGGGGGCACAATTTACATATCAAAAACCTGAGCCTGGAGGAAGGTCTCTTATCTATTGAGGGTACGGTTAGTTCGCTTCAGTATCTCGATCCCGGTTCCCAGTCCAAAAATAGTAAAGGCTTGTTTGGCAAGATGTTCCGATGATTCTGGATACGCAGTGGCTCACACTGGCCTGGATGGTGTTATCGGGAGTCGTGATGGGTGTGGCTTACGACAGTTACCGGGTACTGTCTGGGCAGTTGCGATTTCCGAGATGGAGCATCCATACACTGGATTTGTTGTATTGGATCTCCTCCGCACTGTTCGTTTTTCGGATGCTGTATGCCGGAAACCACGGACAGTTGCGGTTTTATGTCTTTTTGGGGCTGATTATCGGAGTTTGTTTCTATTTTTGGCTTTTAAGTGTTACAACCCAGCGTTTTGTGGTAATGTTAATTAAACTCGCAAGAACACTCATCCAGTGGTGTGGACATGTCCTTAACATCCTGATTGTTGTGCCAGCGAAGGGAATATACAGATTGGTTCGCGTGTTAGTCGGTTTCTTCATCGCGATCCTGCTATTTCTGGGCAGGCTGGTGCTGCAATGTTTAATCCCTTTCGGCAAGCTTTTCCGCTGGATGTTTAGGCCGCTCCTGAGATATTGGGTAACGCCTCGATGGATGATCCAAGCGGGTACAAGAATTGCAGCGATATGGAAACGCTGGTTTCAAGGAGGTCGTCCGGGGAATGAGTAGAACACCTGTGGGTAGCAAGAAGAGCCCCGCTAATCAGGGAAAGTCTGCTGGTGTACGAAGGCGTCTGATGCTTTGGTTGACATTTGTAACTGTATTTGCGATCTGGGCAGGGTACACTTTTCTGGTACAGAATGCGCAAATTTCGGACAAGAGTGCTTATTTGGCCACGCAGCAAATTTCGCAGCAGGATACGCAGAAAAAGCTCGAGCAGCTGAAGTATGAGGTCAGCCGGTTGAAAGACCCTGAATACATAGGACAGCTGGCACGAAAAAAAGGATACTATCTTCCTGAAGAAACACCAATTCAGGTTGAAGAACCAGGGAACTAATGGAATCCAGCCTTTTGCTTAGCAAGGTTAGTTTTCCATGAGTCTTATGCGCGTAAACCGGAAAAAATAGGCTCTACAATAGGTTAGTGCTCAGTTGACCTTGGTTTATGGCATAAGGTATAATTACAAGTAGCGCAGCATGATTTTGGCATTCAAAAAATCGGGTTGTATATTTTTAAGGGAGGATCATTTTATTCTATGGCAATTGAAGTGGGCACCAAGTTAGAGGGCAAGGTGACAGGAATCACGCATTTTGGAGCATTTGTGGATCTGTCAGGAGGTGTCACGGGTCTCGTTCACATCTCGGAAATCGCCGACAATTACGTCAAAGATGTCAACGACCACCTGAAGCTGAATGACCAAGTTACAGTAAAGGTTATCAACGTTGACAAAGACGGCAAGATCGGACTTTCCATCAAACAGGCTGTTGACAAACCGGTAGAGCAACAAACCCAATCCAGACCCCCGAGAGCTCCTAGACCGGAACGCAGTGGAGGAGATCGCGAACGATTCAGCGGCGGAGGCCCAAGTGGTGGCCAAGGTCGTGGTGGTGGCGGCGGTGGATTTAACCGTGACCGCGGAGGCCGTTCTTTCAAGCCCGCAGCAGGCAAACCTTCATTTGAGGATAAAATGTCACGCTTCCTGAAAGATAGCGAAGAACGGATCTCTTCGCTCAAGAAGAATACAGAGGGCAAACGCGGTGGCCGTGGCGCCAAGCGTGTATAATCTGTTTCAACCTGATATGAATATATAAGTAAAACCGTTAGCCAACTGGCTAACGGTTTTTTTGTGCATTCTTTCTATAATTCATTGAACATTTCGTATTTTCGACGAAACATTGGAGAGGAATTGATTTTTAGGTAAGGCACGACACGATCCTTTCACGATTTGCAACGTCCAACGGAAGGATAAGAACATTTGTCGTCTTCCATTTTTTACCGACAGGTTTCCGTGGCATTCCCCAGTTATTCTGCTCAGATCATGGCGACACCCTATAACTTCTCGTTCAAAATCAGACATGCTACCATTTTTCAGTGTGCTCGAAAATCCTGAAAACTACAATAAGGCCGAGGGTTTCACACCATCGCGCCGCAGCAGTTTCTTTTGTCGTAAACTTTTTGCAACTCGTCCAGCTAATCTGACAAACTATGTCTTCTAATCTATCTATAATCAGAACCATCGAGAATGAAACACGAAATCAAATTATTCGAATGGGGTGCCTTGAGCATGATGGAGAAGTGGAATGTCATTCAATTTCCGGGGATGAAAGCAGGCAAAGGAGGTGCAGCAGCTCGGGAGGAGCTGTCGGCACGTCTGAAACAGTGGCTCGGTTCCCGCAAGGCTGTCCAGGCTGTGGCATCGCGCAAGTGGGTATTGCTGCTTACTTTTATGGGATTCTTACTGGGAAAGGCAATGATTCTGAATGAGTTGTCTCCTTTTGCCATTGCATACTTTGCCGTCATTGCTTTTATGCGCAGGGATTACATCGTCCCGGTAGGTGCGGCGCTTATTGCGGGAAGCTTGTTTGCTCCGTTTCCGGTTTCACTGATCGTAGCCTCCGAAATCGCTATCTTCTATCTTTTGTTCCGAGGGCTGGAGTCTTATGACCGTGCTGAATTATCTTATGCACCAACGATGGTATTTACGACAACTTTTATGGTGAAATTGTTCACCGTTGTGATCGGGCCTTCGTTCAGTTGGTATGCCATGATGATGCTGACGATGGATTCAGTGCTAAGTTTCGTACTGACACTGGTGTTCATTCAGGCTATTCCCATTTTTACGTATCGCAAAAAAAAGTTCAGCCTCAAGAACGAAGAGATTCTGTGCCTGATTATTCTGCTGGCATCTGTAATGACCGGGGCGGTGGGATGGACGATTCAGTCTCTTTCTGTGGAGCATATGCTTTCTCGTTATCTTATTCTGATCTTTGCGCTAGTGGGCGGAGCCCCCCTGGGGGCATCGGTTGGTGTGATCACAGGGCTGATTCTAAGTCTGGCCGACATGTCAGCGGTATATCAGATGAGTTTGCTTGCTTTTGCCGGGATGTTAGCAGGTATGCTTCGTGAGGGGAAACGTGTTGGTGTTGCACTGGGAATGTTGCTGGGTTCATCTATTCTATCCATTTATCTGGGCGGCCCGGGTGACGTGATGAATTCCTTGTGGGAGACGTGTGCAGCCATTGTGCTGTTTATGTTAACACCCAAGAGTATGCTTACGGCGATCTCCAAATACGTACCGGGCACACAGGATCATACTAAATCCCAGCATGAGTACGCAAAACGTATTCGAGATATTACCGCGGAACGGGTTACACGCTTCTCGCAGGTTTTCCGCCAGTTATCCCGAAGCTTTGACCAGATGTCCGGTACGGGGGAGCCGGTACATAAAGAGGGCGGAATGGATCATTTCATGAACGCGGTTGCGGAGGGAACGTGCGCAGGCTGCTTCAAACGTGCGCAATGCTGGGATGCAAAGTTTATTCAAACGTACAGTTACATGACGGACGTGATGAGTTCCATTGAGTCAAACCCGGAGATGACTGGCAAACAAATACCGGTGGAATGGAACAGAGTGTGTGCCAAGCCGGAGGAGGTATTTGAAGTGATGCGTGCCCAATATGGTCTGCATCAGCATAATATGCAATGGAAACGCCAGATTATGGATAGCAGACATCTGGTTGCTGAGCAATTGTCCGGAGTATCCCAGGTGATGGAGGACCTGGCCAAAGAAATTCAACGCGAAAGTGAGGAGATGGTACAGCAGGAGGAACAAATCCGAGATGCACTGGAGTCACTTGGACTGTCCATCCATTCCATTGAGATTATTAATCTGGAAGCAGGCAATGTAGAAATCGAGATCGTACATGCATATACCAGAGGGTTCGATGAATGCCGTAAAATGATCGCTCCGCTCATCTCTAACGTACTGGACGAGCATATTGCTGTTTTGCATGAGACGATGACCGACCCTAGGCAGGGATTGGCAACCGTGACCTTTGGTTCAGCAAAGACATTTGAGGTCACAACAGGTGTAGCTGCTGCTGCCAAGGGAGGAGATGTGATGTCAGGAGACAGTTTCAGCACGGTGGAATTAGGCAATGGTACCTTTGCTGTTGCGCTTAGTGACGGGATGGGAAACGGAGAACGGGCTCGTATGGAGAGTAGCGCCGCACTGAATATTTTGGAGCAACTGCTTCAATCAGGGATGGATGAGAAACTAGCGATCAAATCAGTCAATTCTGTACTGATGCTGCGTTCTCCAGAGGAAATGTACGCTACAGTGGATATGGCACTAATTGATGAATATACAGCAGAGACAACCTTTATGAAAATTGGCTCGACACCAAGTTTTATTAAACGTGGACAGGAGGTTATCCAGGTCTCGGCGAGTAATCTGCCGATTGGCATCATTAAAGATATTGAGGTGGATTTGGTAACACTTCAGTTACAGCCGGGTGATATTTTGATCATGATGACAGATGGTATATATGATGCTCCAGGATATGCGGTGAATAAGGAGTTATGGATGAAACGCCTTATCCAGGAGATCCATACGGATGATCCGCAGGAACTGGCAGACTGCCTGCTCGAAAGTGTGATTCGCTACCAGCAACAAGAGATTTTGGATGACATGACTGTGGTAGTTGGAAAAGTTGAGCATTATCGCCCTGAATGGGCTACCTTACGTGTGCCGGGTATTAATCGTATGGAGCGTCCTCGTACCGTAAGTTAAGTGGCCTGATGCATATGCTTATGATCAGGAATTTGATCCATAGCATAGTCTAATTCGTTCATAATTCAATCCACTCGAATCCGTTTGAACTCTCTTCAATCTGGCAATGCTATTCATAGAGTTGGAGAGTGCGAAAAACGGAGGGATAGCGGATGAAACAAATATTGTTGATCACCGACGGTTGTTCCAATGTGGGGGTAAGCCCAGTACTGGCAGCAGCTGAGGCGCGCGAAGAGGGTATTACAGTCAATGTCGTAGGCGTAATTGATTATGGTACGATTGGTGAGCTAGGTAGCCGGGAAATTGAGGATATTGCGAGTGCGGGCGGAGGAATCAGTCAGATTGTTGGCACAAGACAGCTTGCTCATACGATGCAGATGATGACAAGAAAGACAGTGGTTCAGACCATCCAACAGGCGGTTAATAGAGAGTTGACACAAATTCTGGGAGAGAAGGGTGCCAAAACGGTAACTGATTTGGAGCCTTCCCAGCGCTCGCAGGTCGTGGAAGTGATCGATAACTTGACGGAGAATGCTGCTCTGCAAGTCACGCTTCTGATTGATGTCAGTGCAAGTATGAAACCGAAGCTGGCAGCAGTAGAAGAAGGTATTCGAGATTTGATGTTAAGCTTGCAGGCAAGAGTAGGCAAGAGCAGGCTATCTGTATTTCATTTTCCAGGGCGCCACAGCGGAGAGGATGCGGTAATGGACATTGACTGGACCGATGACCCGGGGCGTGTTCGCTCCCTGTTCGGACGGTTGCAGACAAAGGGGGCAACGCCGACAGGTCCTGCAATTCAGAAGGTGATTGATTTTTACCGTTATGGTACACTGGAGAAACAGCAGGAAATAGAAGGGAACTATCGCATTGAAAGAGAAGGGATGCTCGGTGACAACGTTGTCTGATGCCTCTTTCCCGCCAGGAACCGTGATTACGGGGAAATGGAATCGAAGTCGGTATACGATTCGAAAATTGCTGGGCAGAGGCGCCAATGGGGTTGTTTTCCTTGTCCAGCGCGGGGAGAATGGCAAACATTATGCGCTTAAGATGGGATTTGATCCGATTGATTTGCAATCAGAGATCAATGTTCTCAAATCGTTTCAGTTACAGCGTAATCATGAAGCCCTTCGGCAGAGCGGCATTCCTTCCTATCTTAAAGATGTGGACGATTATGCCGTTCGGGGACGGGATATCCCTTTTTACGTGATGCGCTACGTTCGGGGTGAGGCTCTTCATCATTTCATTCGCCGTCAGGGAACGGACTGGACACTGCTGGTCGGATTAAGACTGCTGCAGAGACTCGCTCAATTACACCAGGCAGGCTGGGTATTTGGTGATCTCAAACCTCAGAATGTACTCGTGTCTGATTATGGACATGTCGAACTGATTGATTATGGTGGAGTTACGTCCATTGGACGCAGTGTCAAACAGTTCACGGAATGGTATGACCGGGGATTTTGGAATGCAGGCAGCCGAACTGCAGATTCTACATATGATGTGTTCGCTTACGCGCTGCTGATGATTCATATTTTGGAAGCAGACGCACTGAAGTCTTTGGCTGCAGACGGACTTCCGCAATTGCGGAATGTGAATCAACTCGTGCTGTTGGTGGAAAAAAGCGAGCGGTTATCCCCTTTTCGTGGGTGGATCATTGAGGCGCTTCAGGGACGTTTCAAGAATGCGGACCATGCTGCAAAATCGTGGAAGGAATTGATGGCACGTCCTACAAAGGTGGGCCGCCGTTCCAGAAGAAGCACACCACGATGGCTAAAAAATGCATTTGCTTTATCGGTCATTTTACTTATCGGTGTACTTATCTATGCACTACGTTTTTGATCTTCGATCTTGAGGGTGCATATACATAACGCAAGGAATGAGGAACAGGTATGGAAGCTTTACGCTGGGACACACTGGTGAATAACGTACTGGATGCAGCGGAAGAGCATCAGTTATGGGTTCCCGGAGACCGGATTATCGTCGCTGTATCGGGCGGGCCGGATTCGGTAGCTTTTTTGCATATTATGCATCAGATCAGCAAGCAGCATGTACCGCTTGAATTGATCTGTGCCCATGTGCATCATGGATTTCGGGCTGAGTCGGATGAAGAAGCCCGTCAGATGATGGATTTGGCACGTCAGCTTGATCTTGCATTTGAATGGGTAAAAGCTGATATACCTTCCTATATGAAGCTGACTGGCCAGGGTCCACAGGAGGCAGCACGTAACCGGCGTTATGCCTTTTTGCATGAAGTCGCTGATAAATATGGGGCAGCAAGCATTGCTTTGGCACATCATGCCGATGATCAGGCCGAGACAATCCTGCTCCATTTGTTACGAGGCAGCGGGCTTTCGGGGCTGGCAGGTATGAAGTTCAAACGTCATGAAAAAAATGTGGAACTTATCCGTCCATGCCTTCGTATAAACAAGACAGACCTTGTAGAAGCTTGTAATACAAAGGGTTTTACTTATTTTCATGATGAGAGCAATGACCAACGCAAATATCGGCGTAATGCGATTCGTTTGGATGTGCTTCCTTTTTTGGGGCAATATAATGGACAACTCACGCCGTCACTGAATCGACTTGCCGAAATTGTGGGTGACGAAGACGATTTCATGGAGCAGAGTACTCATGACACATACAGGTGTCTAGTGCAGGTGAACGGCGGAAGGCAAACCTTTGAGGTGCCTTCCTTCTTGAAGTTACATGTCGCTTTACAACGAAGGTTGATTAAACTAATATTGAATTATCTGCCTTTGGACAGTGATTTTGTCGACTTTACCCGTATCGAATCTATTCGTCGCAAGGTCATGGAGACCGAAGTGACGACCTGGAGCCTTGATATTGGACAAACACTCGTATGTACCCGAGAGTATGGTCTGATCTCTTTTGGCAAACAGACAGGTGCACAGGGTCAATCTTACGAGTATCGTCTTGCACAATGGAGCGGAACTTATGAGCTTTCACTCACCGAAATTGACCGATATATTCGGTTAGTGCCGATGAGTCCCGAGAACTATCATGTACCGGAATCGGCGGATCAAGCCGCGTTTGATGCGGATGGGCTTCAGATGCCGCTGGTTGTACGTTCACGGTTACCTGGAGATACCATGAAAGTAATGGGATTAAACGGAAGCAAAAAGGTGAAAAATATTTTCATCGACGAGAAAATTCCCCCCTCTATCAGACACCGTATTCCTGTGGTGTGTGATGGAGCAGGTAATGTCATCTGGTTACCGGGTGTTCGCCGGTCCGATGTAGCCCCTGTCAGGGAGAGTACTTCCGCAATCCTGTACATGACTGTAGGCGATTCAGCGATTCAGGGGTAGTGGTTATGGTTCAGGTAAGGCTTTCATAGTATAACTTAGGAGGTTCGCACAGTTGCAGAACGACATTCAGGAAGTATTGATCAGTGAAGAAGAAATTCAGAGTAAAGTTAAGGAATTAGGCGCAACACTAAGTGCCGATTATGCTGACCGGAATCCTTTGGTCATTTGCGTGCTCAAAGGTGCGTTTATATTCATGGCTGATTTGGTTAAAAACATAACGGTACCGGTTGAGATGGATTTTATGGCCGTATCCAGCTATGGTGCGTCTACCAAGTCATCCGGTGTTGTCAAAATCATCAAGGATCTGGATGTTTCTGTTGAAGGACGTGAAGTTCTGATTGTCGAAGATATTATCGACAGTGGACTTACCCTCAGCTATTTGATTGAACTTTTGGAAAACCGCGGTGCTGAAACGGTACGTGTGGTTACGCTGTTCGATAAACCATCTGGCCGTAAAGTGGAATTGGAAGCCCATTACACTGGCTTTGATATCCCTGATGCATTTATCGTGGGATACGGTTTGGATTATGCGGAACAATACCGGAATCTGCCTTATATCGGGATTCTGAAACCGGAAATCTACACGAACTGATATCCTGCAAGGCCCAAGCCTTGAGCTGTTCTTGGCTTCTATTGAGAAGCCATGTCGGGCTATGTTAAAATAATTAAAGTGTCTCGAGAGGAGGTAGGGGATGAATCGGTTCATCCGGAATTCTGGTTTTTATTTGATTCTTTTTTTAGTTGTGGTGGGTTTAGTTAGATTTATCACAGATGGAAACGATGTTATAGAAAACCCTAGATATGATCAGTTTCGTGCTGAGGTTAAAGCCAATAATATCGCCGAAGTGACTGTTCAATTCAACGGTCAGACATATCTCGTGACCGGCCGATACAAACAGGCACCTGATGGGGCCAAATCAGAAAATTTCTCAACGTATATTCCTCCTACGGATGAGGCAATTACCGAACTTGTAGCTGCAAGTGAAGCTAACAAATTTGAATATCACCAGGAACCAATGAAAGGTGACAGCATCTGGTTGACACTGCTGACCTCCTTTATTCCTTTGATCATTATGTTCCTGCTGTTCTTCTTCCTGTTCAATCAGGCTCAAGGCGGCGGCGGTAAAGTAATGAACTTTGGTAAAAGCCGTGCTCGTCTCTACAATGAGGAGAAGAAGCGGGTTACATTTGAAGATGTTGCGGGTGCGGACGAGGAGAAACAAGAGCTTGTTGAAGTCGTAGACTTCCTCAAGGACCCTCGGAAATTCGCAGCGGTTGGTGCACGTATTCCGAAGGGCGTATTGCTTGTAGGTCCTCCGGGTACAGGTAAAACATTGCTCGCTCGTGCCGTAGCCGGTGAAGCGGGAGTACCATTCTTCAGCATTTCAGGTTCTGACTTCGTCGAAATGTTTGTCGGTGTCGGTGCGTCACGTGTCCGTGACCTGTTCGAAAATGCGAAGAAAAATGCACCATGTATCATCTTTATTGACGAGATTGATGCAGTGGGACGTCAGCGTGGTGCTGGTCTGGGCGGCGGTCACGATGAACGTGAACAAACCCTCAACCAATTGCTCGTTGAAATGGACGGATTCGGTGCGAACGAAGGTATTATCATCGTTGCTGCAACAAACCGTGCAGATATTCTCGATCCTGCGTTGTTGCGTCCAGGTCGTTTTGACCGTCAAATTACAGTGGATCGTCCAGACGTTAGGGGTCGTGAAGCTGTTCTGAAAGTACACTCTCGTAATAAACCACTCACGAAAGATGTGAAACTGGACATTATTGCGAAGCGTACAACAGGTTTTTCTGGTGCAGACTTGGAGAACTTACTGAACGAAGCGGCATTGCTTGCAGCACGTCGTAACAGAAAAGATATTTCCATGCGCGAAGTGGATGAGGCGATCGACCGTGTTATCGTGGGTACGGAGAAGAAAAGCCGTGTCATCAGTGATCGCGAGAAACGTATCGTCGCTTATCACGAAGCAGGCCATACCATTGTAGGATACTTCCTGGAACATGCTGATATGGTACATAAAGTGACCATCATTCCGCGCGGACGTGCGGGTGGATATGTAATCATGTTGCCAAAAGAAGATCGTATGCTCGTTACCAAACAGGAACTGCTGGATAAAGTAACTGGACTCCTTGGTGGTCGTGTGGCGGAGGAATTGTTCATCGGTGAGATTGGTACCGGTGCATATAGTGACTTCCAGCAAGCGACAGGTATCGTGCGCAGCATGGTTATGGAATACGGTATGAGTGAAAAACTGGGTCCAATGCAGTTCGGAAGTTCGCAAGGGCAGGTATTCCTTGGACGGGATATCGGTCACGAACAGAACTACTCGGATTCGATTGCATATGAGATTGACCAAGAGATGCAGCGTTTTATTAACGACTGCTATGAGAAATGTAAAGCTCTCCTTACTAAACATACGAGAGAGATGCATCTGATTGCTGAAACACTGCTTGAGGTGGAGACGTTGGAAATGGATCAGATCAAGCAATTGATCGAAACAGGTTCCTTGACACCAAAAGTAGATGGCGATGACAATTCGGGAGAAGGTACGCCAAATGAAGGCGGTGAGCCAATCATTGATAACATCGGCGATGTTCGCGTACGCATTCAGGGCAAAGATGAAACATCTGAGCCACCGGTTGGAGATATCCCGAATGAAGCTCCTGACCTGGATAAGGGCAGCAATGATCCGAATGATGGTGGCACGAAGCCAACATCATAATATGTAACATGTCTGGTATTGCTACCGGATTGAAAAGAGAGCCCTTGTGGCTCTCTTTTTTTTGCAACAATTATTCATTTAGAGGAGGAACAGATAATCACGAGCTAGATGGCGAATCAGACAGTATAAGGGGGATAAGGGCAGATATCCTGCCTTTTTTCATTTATTGACAGAGTCGTGAACGTTGTGTACATTAGTTGTTAAACCGCTTGTGATTCGTTTCACCAGCGAACATAACGACTTAGGTTAACCCTATGAAACAGCGCCAGGCGCTGTCCCGATAAGGAGAGGATCACAAGTGGAAGCTCTGGCTTTAGAGCGCAAGGCTGAGATGAATCGTGAGCTGCGTGAGCGGCTGATGGAACTCAAGAAGGAACGCAATGCTATTATTTTGGCTCATTACTATCAACGTGACGAGGTACAGGAAGTCGCAGATTTCCGTGGGGACTCTTTCCTGCTGGCCCAGAAAGCAGCGCAGACAGATGCGGATGTTATCGTATTCTGTGGTGTTCATTTTATGGGTGAAAGCGCTAAAATTTTGGCTCCGAACAAAACGGTGCTGATTCCTGATGAACGTGCAGGATGCCCGATGGCCGATATGGTGAACGTGGACGGATTACGTAAACTCAAGGCACAGCATCCAAATGCCAAAGTCGTAACATACATTAATTCCTCGGCTGAGATCAAAGCAGAAACAGATATTTGCTGTACCTCTGCTAACGCTGTTCGTGTAATCCAGTCTGTAGACTCTGAGGAGATCATTTGGGTACCGGATAAAAACCTGGGGCATTATGTGCAGCAGCATACAGACAAAAAGATGATTATCTGGGAAGGTTACTGTAACACGCATGATATGCTGACCGTCAAAGATGTCGTTGAAATGAAGGCTAAATATCCGAATGCTGAGTTTGTTGTACACCCGGAGTGTCGTCCTGAGGTTGTGGAAATGGGTGACTTTGTAGGTAGCACGACAGCCATTCTGGAGTATTGCAAGAAATCAACAACCAAGCAATTCATTGTAGGTACTGAAGATGGCACAGGATATCAGCTTCGTCTCGACAGCCCGGACAAAGAATTCCATTTTGCAACCAAATTCCTCGTATGTCCTAACATGAAGGTCAACAACCTGAAGAAGCTGGTCAAATGTCTGGAAACGATGAAACCGCAGATTTATGTCCCACCGGCTGTTGCTGATAAAGCCAGAGAATCACTAGAGCGCATGTTACTGGTGAAGTAATATGCGTTACTCTTGCTCCGAGACAGGTGAATAAGATGATACCGCACTATATAGATGATTTTGATCTCTCTGCGCTACCGATGGTAGAGACAGATGTACTGGTAATTGGTTCAGGTATTGCCGGTCTGTTCACGGCCATTAAGGCCAGCGAGCAGCATCGTGTACTGATGATTACGAAGAAGTCTTTGCTTGAGAGTAACACCAGATATGCGCAGGGAGGGATTGCGGCCGTTATTGCTGAAGATGATTCGCCTGCATACCACTTGCAAGACACCCTTGTTGCGGGAGCAGGCTTATGCCGATCCGAGGCAGTTGAAGTATTGGTAAACGAGGGGCCGGACGGTGTCAGAGAACTGATCCGGCTGGGTACATTGTTTGACCTGGAGAACGGCGAGTTGGCGTTGACGCAGGAAGGTGCGCACAGCCACCGCCGTATTTTACATGCCAACGGAGATGCAACAGGATATGAGATTGTAAGAGCGCTCGCTGTAGAGGTGCACGAACATCCTGGCATCGACGTTTGGGATGAACATTTTGTCGTTGACCTCATCACGGATCGCGGAGAATGTATCGGTGCTCTGATTCTGAAAGAAGACGGTTCCAAAGTATTTGTCAAAGCGAAAGCGACGGTGCTCTGCTCTGGTGGTGCAGGGCAGTTGTACCGCTATACGACGAATCCTGATGTGGCTACAGCTGATGGGGTAGCTATGGCATACCGTGCGGGGGCTATAGTTCGTGACATGGAATTTATCCAGTTCCACCCGACATCCTTATGTTACCCGGGAGCTCCACGCTTTCTGGTGTCTGAAGCAGTACGAGGGGAAGGCGCTTACCTTCGCAACGTGAAGGGTGAGCGATTCATGGAGAAATATCATGCCCAGCTTGAACTGGCGCCTCGTGATATTGTAGCTAGAGCAATTGTCAACGAGATGGAACTGACAAATAGTATCTTTGTTTACCTTGACATTACCCATGAGCAACCGGAGATGGTGAAGCATCGTTTTCCTACCATTTACGAAACCTGTATGCGCTATGGCCTCGACATGACCACAGATTGGATTCCGGTTGCACCTGCTGCCCATTACATGATGGGTGGAGTAAAGACAGATTTGAGCGGTGAGAGCAGTATCGCCCGTTTATTTGCTTGCGGTGAGGTATCCTCTACGGGTGTACATGGAGCGAATCGACTAGCAAGCAACTCCTTATCTGAAGCGATTGTATTTGGCCGCAGAATCGTGGATCGAATCCATTCGTTGCCAGAACTTGAAGATTCACTTGGAAGAGATGTGAAATCTCTGAGTGAGGAGAATAAGAATATCAACCATGAAAAAGAACAGCAACATTCCAAGCCGGTATCGGAAAGACGTTTACGTCTGCAGAAGATGATGGTTCGTCAAGTGGGACTTCGAAGAAACGGAGAGAACCTGCAGCAGGCAATGGATAAATTGCAACAGGAGTTGTCATTTTTTGATCAAAGACTTACCCAAAGAGAAGAACTGGAGTATGCGAACCTTCTGACTTGTGCGTGGCTTGTCACCAGCGGAGCGCTGCACCGTGAGGAAAGCCGAGGAGCACATTACCGTGAGGACTTCCCTGCACGGGACGATGTAATATGGCAGAAGCATAGTCTGCAGCAGCGAGAACAAGCGATTGTGGAGGAATGGATGTCATGATACTGAACGGATATAATGAGGAACTAATTGAGACGATCAAAGGCTGGCTGCACGAGGATGTAGGTGCAGGAGATGTCACAACCAATGTGACCATCCCGGCAGGCAGTGAATCCAAAGCCGTAATCCACGCTAAAGATCATGGGATCATTGCGGGCATAACGATTGCAGAGCTTGTATTTCAAGTCGTAGATCCGGAGCTTCGTTATACGGCAAAAGTAAATGACGGCGATGCAGTCACTCCTGGCACTATTTTGGCAGAAGTTGAAGGGAGTACTCACTCTCTGCTTACTGGGGAACGCTTGGCACTTAATCTGTTACAGCGTATGTCGGGTGTCGCTACACGTACACGTTCCTATGTGGATGCCCTTCAAGGATTGAATACCAGACTTGTTGATACACGCAAAACAACGCCAGGTCACCGCTTGCTGGAGAAGTATGCTGTACGTGTTGGTGGCGGTGCGAATCACCGGTTTGGCCTGTATGATGCCGTTATGATCAAAGACAATCATATTAAAGGGGCAGGAAGCATTACCGAGGCGGTGCAGCGTGCACGGGCCGTTATTCCGCATACGATGACGATTGAAGTAGAGACAGAAAATCTGACCCAGGTGCAGGAAGCCTTGCAAGCGGGAGCAGATATCATTATGCTGGATAACATGCGGCCTGATCGGATGCGAGAAGCGATCGTCCTGATTCGTGAACAAGCTCCGCATGTGAAGGTAGAAGCATCTGGCAACGTGTCTCTCGAAACCATTCGTGGAATTGCAGAAACGGGTGTGGATGTAATTTCAGTTGGCAGGTTAACCTATTCTTTTGAGAGTCTGGATATCAGCTTGGATTTAAATGAAAAGAAAGAGGGGTGAACCTCTTTGATTTTAGTCGTAGACGTGGGTAACAGTAACATTGTGCTCGGGGTATATCAGGGCCGTGAACTGTTACACCATTTTCGTCTGAGCACATCTCGTCAGTCCACAGTGGATGAATACGGCGTATTGATTTATAATTTATTTCATATGTCTGGTATCTCGGCTCGCGACATTGAGGGTGTTATTATTTCATCCGTGGTTCCGCCGCTGGTGAATGTTATCGAGACGATGTGTATCAAATATGTGGGCAAAAAACCTCTGCTTGTTGGGCCTGGTATCAAAACTGGCCTGAATCTACGATATGAGAATCCGCGCGAAGTTGGGGCGGATCGGATCGTAAATGCTGTAGCGGCCGTAGAGAAATACGGCGGCCCCCTGGTGGTCGTTGATTTTGGTACAGCTACAACGTTTGATTGTATTGATGAGAAGGGCCATTACCTGGGAGGCGCTATTGTACCTGGCATTCACATTGCTACCGAAGCACTTTACGAGCGGGCAGCGAAGCTACCGCGAATTGAGTTGGAGAAGCCAAAGAAGGTTATTGGGCGCAATACCGTGCATGCCATGCAATCGGGCATCATCTATGGATACGCCGGGCAAGTAGATGGCATCGTAGAACGAATTCGCGAAGAGATGAAAGCCGAGCCTATGGTCATCGCTACGGGAGGCCTTGCTGCTCTGATTGCAGAAGAGACTCGAAGCATTGAGAAAGTCGATCCGTTGCTTACGCTTGAGGGGCTGCGTGTCATCTATGAGCGGAACCGGGAAAGATAGACATACAAGGGGCGGCATACAGCAGGCTGGGATTACAGCTTAAATGTGGAGCCGTTTTTTTTCTGTTAGGATATTAAAATGACACGCCAAAGGAGGCTGAATGACTTGGAAAACAACAACACACAGGACCGGTTGATCCGTGGTACAGCGATGAATGGAAAGGTAAGAGCATTTGCCGTCCAAACCACAGAACTGGTAGAAGAATTGCGCAGAAGACATGATACGTTTCCCACGGCTACAGCAGCTATGGGGCGTACAGTAACGACAGCAGCCATTATGGGTGCAATGTTAAAAGGTGATGAAAAACTTACCATACAAGTGAATGGAGATGGCCCAATAGGCCAGATCGTAGCCGACGCCAATGCCAAAGGTGAGGTTCGTGGTTATGTATCCAATCCGCATGTACATCTACCAAGCAATCGTTTTGGCAAATTGGATGTAGCTGGCGCTGTTGGTACAGAAGGTTTCATTAATATCACAAAGGATCTGGGACTAAAAGACCCGTATCGTGGTAGCATTCCTATTATTTCGGGTGAACTAGGCGAAGACTTCACGTATTACTTTGCTCAGTCAGAACAGACACCTTCTGCTGTTGGAGTGGGTGTCCTGGTCGATACCGATAACTCGGTTATCGTTTCGGGCGGATTTATAATACAGTTGCTCCCAGGCCTCAGTGACCCGGAAATTACAGAAATCGAGAATGCTATTGGTGCCCTACCTCCGGTGACAACCTTATTGAATGAGGGGCTGGAGCTGGAAGAATTGTTGCGCCGTCTTTTGCCGGATATACAGGTTATGGGTGAACTGGATATTACTTTTAGCTGCAGTTGTTCTCGTGAGCGTCTGGAACAAACACTAATCAGTCTCGGTCAGTCCGAACTAGAGCAGTTAATTGAAGAAGAAGGACAGGCTGAAGTGGTCTGCCAATTCTGTAATGAAGCGTATGATTTTAACAAAGAGCAACTAGAAGCCATCCTAGAACAAGCCAAGAGCTGATCGATGCGGGGACGGGATGCGGTATGACCAGACAGGAAAAAGGATTGTGGACGGCGGTTGTTATTTTGACACTTGGTGTGCTCGTGATGGGTACGGTTATGGCGATGCAAATGATCAATCAGGGGAAGGATGAAGCAGAGACACCTCATGATTCCAACCAAGAAGAGGGAAGTACGGTGGCGACGATTAACGGTGAAGTGATTACGGATAAAGCTTGGACGGATGCATTAAAACGACGTTACGGCAGTGAAATCTTGCTGCAGATGCTGAACCGAAAAGCAGTGTATGCGGAGGCTCTTCAACGCAATTTGGTGGTTACGCCCAAAGAGATCGCAAGGGAAATGTCTGAAGCAATGGAGGGGTATGACTCTGAGAAGTCATATTATGATGCCATGAAATCACAGCTCGGCCTGTCAAAGCAGGATCTCGAACTTGAGGCAGGTTACCGTTTACTGCTTGAAAAAATCGCCACAGCAGGTATTCAAGTTAAGGATGATGCTATTGAGCAGTATTGGGTAGAGCATCGTGAAGACTATATCACCCCTGAAAAATATGACCTATCCATCATTGTGGTAAAAGGAAAATCCGAATCAGAGGCTCTGCTCACGGCTCTTCGGAACGGGAAAGATTTCGAAGAAACGGCTCGCTCCGAATCAGAGGATAGTTACTCCCGAGATGCGGGAGGCAGACTGGGGTGGATCGAGCAGAACGACCCGTTCCAGCCCAAATCAATTCTGCAGCTTGCTGCCAATATGGAAATCGGTGAAATTGCTGGTCCGGTAAAGGTGGAGAACGGCTACGCAATCATTAAGATGAATGATAAAGCCGAACGCCAGGAGCAGTCGGCAAAAGAAGTGCATGAAGAGATTCGTATGGAACTGGCATTAAGTCAGGCTGATCCCCTTCCGCAGGTTGAACAGATGCTGCGAGATAAATATGAGGCTGTGATTCTCTCCGAAATCCCTGCCTCCTGAAACGATAAATGTAAAACGTCCTGTCTTATAGGAGTTGCATCTTGATAAAAATACTTTGTCTACGGTCTCAGGGCCCAAGGCAAAGTATTTTTTTGAGTACTCATATTGACAATGACGTGTAACGTTGATAAGATGAAAATAATCAAATACCTACTCATTTACTCGGATATAGATGATTCAAGATATGATAAACATGAATTGATAAGATTCAATGGAATTAAAGAAACTTTCGGAAAACTCGGCGTTGCCTATACCTGTATGCGTGTTTCATTGCAGAATGGAACGGATAATCACCGGATTTCCGCAGTTCCTCATACACATCCAGAGGCTTATTGGCACAGATCGCATAAGGTTACAGGAGTTAAGTGTCATTTATACCACTAAGGAGGGCATTCATATGGCTAAAGTAGTTAATAACGTAACTGAACTCATCGGGGGTACTCCGCTTGTTCGTCTGAACAATATCGTACCTGAAGGCAGTGCTGAAATCTTGGTGAAACTGGAATACCAAAATCCAGGCTCAAGTGTAAAAGATCGTATCGCGATTAGCATTGTTGAAGAAGCGGAAAAAGAAGGAAAGCTGAAACCGGGTGGTACAATTATTGAAGCAACAAGTGGTAACACGGGGATCGGCCTCGCGATGGTTGCTGCTGCTAAAGGCTACAAGTCCGTAATTGTAATGCCTGAAACCATGAGTTTGGAGCGTCGTAATCTGCTTCGTGCTTATGGTGCTGAACTTGTGCTTACACCTGGAGCAGAAGGAATGAACGGCGCAGTCAAAAAAGCCGAAGAGCTTTTGAAAGAAAACCCATCGTACTTCATGGCAGAGCAGTTCAAAAACAAAGCAAATGTGAAGATTCACCGTGAAACGACAGGTCCTGAAATCGTTGAAGCAATTCAGTCTGTAGGTGGAACACTCGATGCATTTGTTGCAGGGATTGGTACTGGCGGTACCATCACAGGTACGGGAGAAGTGTTGAAGGAAGCATTCCCTGGGATCAAAGTTGTAGCAGTAGAGCCTGCTGCATCGCCAATTCTGGC
This sequence comes from Paenibacillus sp. 2TAF8, assembly GCF_052114825.1. NCBI lineage: Bacteria > Bacillati > Bacillota > Bacilli > Caryophanales > Paenibacillaceae > Paenibacillus > Paenibacillus sp. 2TAF8. The sequence continues at coordinate 12,622 of NZ_JBFRFN010000027.1, read as the reverse complement.
GGGTGGTAAACCGGGACCTCACAAAATCCAAGGTATTGGTGCAAACTTTATTCCTGAGATTCTGGATCAGGAAGTGTATGACGAAATCATTCACATCGAGAATGATGATGCATTTGAAACAGCTCGTGCTGTTGCGAAAGAAGAGGGTATTCTGTCCGGTATTTCATCCGGTGCTGCAATTCGTGCAGGACTTCAAGTAGCGAAAGAGCTGGGAGCAGGTAAACGCGTTGTCGTGATCGTGCCAAGTAATGGTGAACGTTATCTGAGCACACCGCTTTATAATTTCGAGGCATAATTAATTATGAGGATCAAGTTAATCCGGCAACGGATCAGCTTGATATTCCGAAATAGTTTATATGTATCCTTCCTGCCCTGACGGGTGGGGGGGATTTTTTGCGTAATGCTTTTAAAAGCAACGACGCTTTAGTATACTATCAAACAATAAGAACTATATAAGTTGAACACTCGTTTGCACAGCTTAATCTGTCATTGAAGTGGACTGGTAAAATTTTTAGTAACACTTATTTGGTCAACTTATATAGTGACACAGGAAAGGGCGGCGGGCCGCAATGACACACCTGATGACAACATATGCCGACTGGGAAGCGTGGGCTGGACAAGGCTGGACAATGCTACCTTATATAACGAAGTCGGATGAGGGGCCGTATCATGGCGGTTTACCGTTGACGTGGGAAGCTGCATGGCAGCATGCATCTCCTAATGCAATCGTACTGGAGAATGGCAAAGGAGGAAGATATACCTTCCTCGGCTTACATCCGGTGTCCATTGTTTCTGGCAAAGGGCAGGAAGCTACAATTCATGATGTGATTCAAGGGAAAACAAGGACAGACCAGGGCAAGCCACTGGATGTATTAAAACGATGGACGGAGCCATACCACGCACCTAAGGTTAATGGAGCGCCCGATTTTGCAGGCGGTTGTGCTGGATACCTTAGTTATGATGTGGCCAGATCACTGGAGAAACTGCCGACAATGGCTGAAGACAATCCTGCTTTGCCAGATTACTGGTGGATGCGGTTTGAGGAAATATGGGCATATGATCACGAGCAGCAGGCTCTTTTCTGTATGGTGCATGTGGAAGTAGATCCTAAGCAGAAGGAGAAAATGGATCTACGTAGTCTCTATACTGACGCAGAGACACGCGCGGTTGCGATGCAGAAGCGATGGCTTCATATTATGGGTTTTGCCCAGGCAGAGGAGCAGCTACAGGCGCTAGAACTCCGTCATCAGCAGGTTCATCTTGCACTGCGCAAAGAAGAATCTGAGCGGGAAACAGAGGGATGGGAGACGTCCTTCACGCAAGAGGATTTTGAACAAGCTGTGCGTAAGGTACAGGAATATATCCGGCAAGGCGATGTGTTCCAAGTTAATCTGTCACTAAGACATGAAAAGTTGCTTCAATCCAGCAGTGAGCACATCTACGAATGGCTGCGAATCGTGAATCCTTCCCCCTATATGGGGATGCTTCGCAGTCCCGAATTTCAACTGGTCAGCGGATCACCGGAATTACTCGTGAAAGTAGAGAACGGCAAAGTCAGCGCACGTCCTATCGCTGGAACAAGAAGAAGAGGGCGCGATGAGGCAGAGGATCAGGCGATGGAGCATGAGTTACTTGGTAGTGAAAAGGAGCGGGCCGAGCATATTATGTTGGTTGATCTGGAGCGCAATGATATTGGACGGATCGCTGCATATGGATCCGTTCATGTGCCTGAATTAATGACAATCGAGAAGTATTCACATGTCATGCATCTGGTTTCGCAGGTGGAAGGCGAACTTGCCGAAGGATTAACCGTATTTGATGTTATTGCTGCAACGTTTCCAGGTGGAACGATAACGGGTGCTCCGAAAGTACGTACCATGGAAATTATTGAAGAGCTTGAACCGGTACGGCGGGGGCCATATACAGGGTCTATTGGATGGATGGACTACAGTGGCAATATGGAACTGAATATCGTCATTCGTACACTTGCGATTCAGGATGGAACGGGTTATGTTCAGGCTGGCGCAGGTATCGTTATTGATTCTGATCCATATCGCGAGTACAGGGAGTGTCACAATAAGGCCAGAGCGATGATGAGAGCTGTGAATTACAGTGAACGAGCGGAGGCTGACACAGCGCAGGCATGAGCAGGAGTAACCAAGACGTAAGAAGGAACAATCGAACAGAATGAGGAATAGAGCAATTAAACTAGAATTAAATTAAGCAAAATAAACAAGGCATCCGCCGTATGCTGCGGTGGAAGATGAGGGGGAGCAGATTTATGATTCTAGTTATCGACAATTACGATTCCTTTACCTACAACCTGGTTCAATATCTGGGTGAATTGGGGGAGACGGTGGAAGTTCGCCGCAATGACGAGATTGATCTGGCAGGTATTGAAGCACTGGCACCGGATCATATTCTGATCTCTCCAGGTCCATGCACACCGAATGAAGCAGGGATAAGCTTGGCAGTTATTGATCATTTCAAAGGGAGCATTCCCATCTTTGGCGTTTGCCTAGGACATCAGGCGATCGGACAGGCATTTGGTGGCAATGTCATTCGTGCGGATCGTATGATGCATGGCAAAACATCCGAGATGCATCACCAGAGCACATCGGTATTTGCCGGTCTACCTTCTCCGTTTACAGCAACCCGTTATCATTCATTGATTGTGGAGCGCAGCAGTCTGCCGGATTGCTTGGAGATTACAGCGGAAACAGCTGAGGGTGAGATTATGGGTCTGCGTCACAAAGAGTATGCGATCGAAGGTGTACAGTTCCACCCGGAATCCATTATTACAGATCATGGTCATCAGATGCTTCGCAATTTCCTTTCACAACAAAGGGCGAACGTATAAATGCAATATGCCGCGATTAACGGACAACTGGTTCAACTGGCGGCAGCCGTGGTTCCTGTAACGGATCACGGCTTTTTGTACGGGCTAGGGCTGTTTGAAACCTTTCGAACATACCAAGGCGTACCTTACCTTCTGGAACGGCATCTGGAGCGCATGGCCTCAGGCTGTGAAGAGTTAGGGATTCCTTTTACCGTAACAGCAGAGGAAGTAAAAGATGGGATATCCCGTCTGATGCAGGCCAATAGTCTTGAAGAGGCGTACGTGCGTTATACGGTATCTGCTGGTGAAGCGCCGCTTGGTCTCCCTTCAGGAGATTATACGAACCCTAACCATGTCGTACTGGCAAAAGCATTACCTGAACCATCTCCAACCCTGTATGAGAGGGGGAAAATGCTCCAACGTCTCTCTACACCGCGTAATACGCCGGAAGGGCAAGTCAGGTTCAAGTCTCTTCATTACATGAACAGCATACTGGCGAAACGTGAGTTAAACGGTTATGGTCAGCACGACCAGCGAATACTGGGAGCAGAAGGGTTGCAGTTTACTCGGGAAGACTATGTGGCGGAGGGCATTGTTAGCAATGTGTTTTGGGTGCATGAAAAAATCCTCTACACCCCATCGTTGTCCACTGGCATTCTTCCAGGGATCACCAGAGCGGTAGTGATGGAGATTGCTACGGAGCAAGGCATCGCTTGCAGAGAAGTACAGGCACCGTGGGGAGATTTATTGCAAGCGGATGAAATATTTCTGACTGGCTCGGTGGCCGAGATCGTTCCAGTGACGACACTACGGGATCTGGAAGGCACAGAAACTTCGGTCAGTCACGGACATATCGGACCGGTTACCGCAGCGTTGCTGCGTATGTACCGAGAGAAAGCGGGGTATACTTCATGACACTTACACCAGTCATTTATGAACGGAAATATGAATGGGGGCCAGCTTCAATTACGTTGGGAACCCGGACACAGATTATGGGTATTTTGAACGTGACACCAGATTCATTCTCGGACGGTGGGCGATACAATAGTATGGAGCGGGCTGTAGCCCATGCCAAACAGATGATGGAAGACGGTGCCGATTTGATTGATATCGGCGGAGAATCCACTCGCCCAGGTTCAGATATCGTCAGTGCGGACGAAGAGCTTCACCGGATTATTCCGGTCATTGAAGCTTTGCACGTAGAGGCACCGCATATCCCAATCTCGGTGGATACCTACAAGGCCGATGTGGCTCGCCAGGCGATTCAGGCCGGGGCGCATATCATCAACGATGTATGGGGGGCCAAGGCCGACCCGGATATGGCGCGGACTGCAGCCGAGTTGGGCTGCCCGATTATTCTGATGCATAATCGCCAGGCGCGGGACTATACCGATTATCTGCCCGATGTTGTACGTGATGTACAAGCCAGCATTCAGCTTGCGCTTGCAACGGGTGTACAAGAGGATCAGATTATATTGGATCCGGGGATTGGTTTTGTGAAGGACCTCTCGGAGAACCTGGAGCTGATGTCTTCCCTTGGTCTGCTGAACGAATTGGGGTATCCAGTACTGCTTGCCACATCCCGCAAACGGTTTATCCAGCATACACTCAACGTGGGTGCAGATGATACATTGGAAGGCACCGCGGCTACAGTGGCATTTGGCATTGCCCAAGGCTGCCAATTGGTAAGGGTCCATGATGTGAAGTCGATCCGGCGGACGGCAGACATGTGTGACGCGATGTTATATCGTTCTCCGGGCTTACGGAGAAGATCATAATGGAGGGCCTCTACCGGCCCGTCCATGTTGGAGCGAAGCGTTTTGATATAGAAAACTTAGGGAAGATATAAGCGATACTCTCTCTACTTACACCGATATTTGAATAGAAGGCAGGCGAAATGGATGGACAGAATGGTATTGCACCGCATGGAGTATTACGGTTATCACGGTGTGTTCGCAGAAGAACGGAAACTCGGGCAACGATATTACATCGATCTGGAGATCGATATGGATCTGGGTGAGGCCGGGCGTAATGATGATCTGACCAAAACGATTAATTATGCAGAGATTCATGAACTGGTGAAACAGATCGTTGAAAATAAATCATTCCAGTTAATTGAAGCGTTGGGTGAACATATTGCATCTTCTTTACTAGACACTTATACTATTATCAATGCATTGACAGTCAAGGTGACGAAGCCACATCCGCCATTTGATATTCATTTTGGAGGCGTAACGGTAGAGCTTCGCCGCTCAAGAAAGTGAGAACCGATCATGATTGCACATTCGACCTCTGATTCCTCAGAGGCTTATATTGCTTTAGGGGCTAATTTGGGTGACCGGGAGCAGACGTTACTTGAAGCGTTAACGCTTCTGGATGCACACCCTCATATATCTGTGCTGCGCTGCTCTGCGCTATATGAGACAGAGCCGGTAGGGTATGTCGATCAACCTGCGTTTTTGAATATGGCCGCTGCGGTTAGCACTAGCCTGACACCAGAGCAACTTCTCGGCGAATTGCTGAGTGTAGAGAACCAGCTTGGGCGGGTTCGAGATATTCGTTGGGGTCCGCGTACGGTGGATCTGGACTTGCTCTGGATGCAAGGGGAGACAAGAGACACTGATCTGCTTCAACTGCCGCATCCACGTATGGGAGAGCGGGCTTTTGTACTGGTGCCGCTGTCGGACATTGTACCGCAGGATGAGGCATCAGGTTTGCATACCTTTGTACACGCATCGTTGTCTGTACTGGATGGAAAGGATGGAATACAGCGTTGGAAAACATGCAATTGGCCAATCGAATCCGGGCATTCCGGAAGTTGAAAGGGTTAACCCAGCATGAGCTTGCAGCTGAGACAGGCATTTCCTTGGCTATTCTGGGAACGATTGAACGGGGAAATCGCAAGGTGACACCAAGGGAACTCAGCAAAATTGCAGGGGTGCTGGCCATTAGTATTGAAGAGTTGCAGGGTCAATAATGGGCAACAATGAGCGAACAACAATGTATGAAAAAATAAATATCAGGACAGCCCTGGAATGTTGAAGACAATTGGGGCTCGGTATGGATAAAGAGGTGAAACAGCAAAGATGCTTAAGATTGGTAATATTGAAATGAAAAATCAGGTTGTCCTTGCACCGATGGCTGGTGTGTGTAATCCGGCTTTTCGCCTGATCGCGAAAGAGTTTGGTACAGGCCTTGTCTGCGCAGAGATGGTAAGTGGCAAAGCTATTGTGCATGGCAACCAGCGGACACGCGAGATGTTGTTTGTTGATGAACGTGAGAAGCCGCTCAGTCTTCAGATTTGGGGAGGCGACCGGGAATCACTCGTCGAGGCAGCCAGAATCGTGGATAAGGAAACGAATGCAGATATCATCGACATTAATATGGGTTGCCCTGTACCGAAGGTAACGAAGTGTGATGCAGGTGCACGCTGGCTTTTGGATCCGAATAAAATCTACGAGATGGTATCTGCCGTTGTAGAAGCTGTTGAGAAACCAGTCACCGTTAAAATGCGGATCGGTTGGGACAACGAACACATCTATGTGGTGGAGAACGCTCTTGCCGTGGAACGAGCTGGCGGAAGTGCTGTCAGCGTGCATGGACGAACAAGGGAACAACTCTACACAGGTACAGCCGATTGGTCGCATATCAAAAACGTCAAAGAGGCTGTCTCTATTCCAGTCATCGGTAATGGTGACGTATCTTCACCTGAGGATGCCCGCCGTATGCTGGATGAAACAGGCTGTGACGGAGTGATGATTGGGCGTGCTGCGTTGGGTAATCCATGGATGTTATATCGTACAATCCAGTACTTGAGCTCTGGCGAACTGCCTCCTGATCCAAATGCAGAGGAAAAGATTCGTGTTGCTGTTTTGCATATGGATCGCCTCATTGCACTCAAGAACGAAACGGTCGCTGTACGCGAAATGCGCAAACATCTGGCCTGGTATCTGAAGGGATTAAAAGGATCGGCCCGAATCAAGGACGTTATTATGGAAGGAACCAAGCGGGATGAGATGGTGGGCATTCTGGAGAACTTTGTGGAGCAGTTGAAAATGGAGGGGAACCTGGAGTCTGAACCGGTAATTGCGGGTAATGCCTCTTAATTAGGAGGTGTGTTGTAAAACGTTTACAGCCGCAGGGGATGTAACATTGACTTTTCGAGATCGTTCACCTATAATTTCTCAGTATAAATTCGCCATGTGCGTTTACTAAGTATAGTGCATCAGGAGGAATATTCTATTTCTCTGGAGAACTTCATATAGTTTTGAAGATGTATGCGGGCGGAGTTCTGTCATCAGCACTGATTCCGTTGCCGTACAATCAAATTATTCCCATGACAGGAGAATCGGTTGAGATGAGCGACAAGGAAGTTATCCTTACACCAGAAGGACTCAAGAAGCTGGAAGAAGAACTGGAAACACTGAAGTCAGTGAAGCGCCGCGAAGTGGCTGAACGGATCAAAGTAGCCATCGGTTACGGTGATATCAGTGAAAACTCCGAATACGAAGATGCGAAAAATGAGCAGGCTTTTATTGAAGGGCGTATCATTACACTTGAGAAGCTATTGCGTAACGCTCGAATTATCAACAGCGACGAAATCGATACCGATTCCGTAAGTGTGGGTGCAACCGTAACTGTAGAGGATTTGGAATTCGGCGATATCACAGAATATACGATTGTAGGTACAGCGGAATCCAATCCGCTTCAGAACAAGATTTCCAATGAAAGTCCTGTAGGTAAAGCGATTTTGGGCAAGAAAAAAGGTACAGTGGTTGATGTAAGTGTGCCTGCTGGCGTAATTCAATATAAAATTGTAGATATTAAAAAGCTGTAGTAACGGAGCAGTCAGGCGTAGTAGACAAAAGCTTCCTTAGGGAAGCTTTTTTCAACATTACGGACAAGCCTACACGTACAGGCTGCAATGTAAATAAGGAGATGAATACAGATCATGACGGATGAAGTCTTGAATCAGGAAACCGAACTTAGCGAGCTGTTACAGATTCGCCGCGACAAATTGGACGAGCTCCGCAAATTGGGAATCGACCCTTTTGGCCAAAAATACGTACGTACCGAAGAGGCCGGCTCCATTCTGAAGAAGTATGAAGAACTGACCAAGGAAGAGCTGGAAGAGAAGGACATCGAAGTCAGTATTGCCGGACGGATTATGGCGAAGCGGGGCATGGGTAAAGCAAGCTTTGCACATATTCAGGACCTGAGCGGCCGAATCCAGATCTATGTTCGTCAAGATAGCGTGCCAGAGGACAAGTTTACGGCATTTAGTCTGCTTGATCTTGGGGATATCGTTGGGGTATCCGGCGTTGTTTTCAAAACAAAAACAGGTGAGACTTCCGTTAAAGTTAAAGACTTGGAAGTGTTATCGAAATCACTCTACCCACTTCCGGATAAATATCACGGTCTGACCGACGTTGAACTGCGTTATCGTCAGCGTTATGTAGACCTGATCACGAACCCTGAAGTGCAGCAAACCTTCATTACCCGTTCGAAAATCATTCAATCCATGCGTCGTTACCTGGACTCCCATGGTTATCTGGAAGTGGAGACACCGACTTTGCATACCATCGCAGGTGGTGCAGCGGCACGTCCGTTCATTACACATCACAACGCGCTTGATATGGAATTGTACATGCGGATTGCGATCGAACTTCACTTGAAACGTCTGATTGTCGGCGGTTTAGAAAAAGTATATGAGATCGGTCGTGTATATCGGAACGAAGGTATGTCTACACGTCACAATCCGGAATTTACGATGATTGAGCTGTATGAAGCGTATGCTGATTACAAGGATATCATGGCATTGACTGAAAACCTGGTAGCTCACATCGCACAGGAAGTACTTGGTACACAAGTGATTCAATATGGTGATCATGAAGTGGATCTTACGCCGCAATGGCGCCGTGTTACCATGGTGGATGCGGTTAAGGAAGTTGTCGGTGTAGACTTCTCCGTTCATATGACCAACGAGGAAGCGCACAGCTTGGCTAAACAGCATAATGTTAAAGTAGAACCACATATGACATTTGGTCACATCCTGAATGCCTTTTTCGAAGAGTTTGTTGAAGAGACATTGATTCAGCCAACGTTCATCATGGGACATCCGCTTGAAATTTCGCCACTGGCGAAGAAAAGCGATACAGACCCACGCTTCACGGATCGCTTCGAGTTGTTTATCGTTGGACGTGAGCATGCCAATGCCTTTACTGAGCTGAATGATCCAATCGATCAGCGTCAGCGTTTTGAAGCACAGATGTTGGAGAAAGAGCACGGCAATGACGAAGCTCATGAGATGGATGACGATTTCATCCGTGCGCTTGAATATGGTATGCCACCAACAGGTGGTCTGGGGATCGGTATCGACCGTCTGATCATGTTGCTGACCAACTCACCGTCCATCCGTGACGTACTGCTTTTCCCGCATATGCGTCCCCGTACACAAGAGTAAATAAGGAACGTATCTTTCGTTCATAATAGAAGAGGAACCTGCCACTTGCTTCAAAGCTGGGCAAGTTCCTCTTTGGGTTTACATAGACAACTCAGGCGGATAGGTTAAGGTTTATACCGTTGCTCACATTTTTATTTTGGCTAAAAGAGGTGCCACTCATGAAGTTCAGGCTTCACATCGCCAGGTTCATATCTCCCCCTTTGATATTGGTTGGCGGTTTCTTGCTGATTATCTCTATTGGTACCGTTTTGTTGATGTTGCCGTTTTCCAATCAAAGTGGTACACATCTCGACTTTATTGATGCTTTATTTACAGCTACTTCTGCGGCATGTGTGACTGGGCTGGTAGTGGTAGACATAGGGACGACCTTCAATCTGTTTGGTCAGATTGTCATCATGATCCTGATGCAGCTTGGCGGACTTGGATTTATGACTATGGCTACGTTGTTTGCACTTGTGCTGGGCAAACGCATCTCTCTTAAGGATAGGTTATTGCTGAAGGAAGCCATTAATGCAGATAGCATGGAGGGGATTGTGCGGATTATCCGCAAGGTTCTGATCTTTTCATTCACTATTGAAGGGGTAGCTGCAGTTATTCTGGCTTTGCGCTGGGCTACCGAGATGCCTTTCATGCAGGCCGTATACTATGGAATTTTCCATTCCGTATCCTTGTTTAACAACGGCGGATTTGATCTGTTTGGTAACAGTTTTCAATATTATACCGGAGACTGGATTTTCAACATCACAGCTTCGGTTCTCGTGGTATCGGGTGGACTTGGCTTTGTTGTCCTGAATGATCTGTTTGAGTATCGCAAACGCCGTCGCTTATCTTTGCAGTCCAAACTGGTGCTATCTGTGTCAGGTGCGCTGATCGGTATAGGTGCAGTGGTGCTGTTTATTTTTGAATTCACGAATAGTCATACGCTGGGTTCATTAACTTGGAGCGAGAAAATCTACGCATCGTTCTTCCAGTCTGTCTCCACACGTTCTTCCGGAACCAGTACCATTGATATCACCCAGATGCGGCAGGCAACTCAGTTCTTCTTTATTTTGCTGATGTTCATCGGTGCTTCTCCGGGTTCGACAGGTGGGGGAATCAAGACAACCACGTTTCTGATTATGATCGGGGCAGTCTATGCCATGATTCGTGGCAACAAAGATATCGTCTTTTTCCGTCAGCGCGTCCCCAAAGAGTTGCTGATGAGGGCATTGACCATCATTATGGTCTCCTTGATTATTTTCATGATTGTGGTGATGCTTCTGCTGACGACAGAGGATGCCCCATTCCTTTCACTCATGTTCGAAGCAGCTTCGGCTATTGGTACGGTGGGGCTGTCGGTGGGCGTAACCCATGAGATGACTAATTGGGGAAAAATCATTATTACCTTCACCATGTTTGTTGGTCGGATCGGTCCGTTAACGATCGCGTATGCGCTTCGTCCCCGTAAAGAAAAGAAACTGTATCGCCATCCGGAAGGCCGGATTATTATTGGATAAAACAAAAAACGCAGACATTCATTATGGAGTCCCTATACAGAAATTGGGGCCGACATTGAATGCGTTGCGTTTTTTTCTATTGCCCCGCACACCAACACCTTAATAACCATGGAAAGAAATTCCCAACGTGGGCTATGTTCTAGGGCATAAAGATGCCAGGTGCAGGGTGAGAGCCTCGTCCATAAGTTGACCATTTACCTGATCGGGTCTAAGCACGGCATGGATAGCCAAGCCATCGATGAGAGCATACAGTCTGTCGATCTCAAGTTCCTGATTTAGATCTGGTCTGAAGATGCCGAGCTGCATTAAAGAAGTAATAACGATCTCGACAGATCGTCTAATATCATTATATACAGTGTCAGCCAGTTTTTTGAGTGCAGGATCAGTTTTGGATTTGGCAGTAAAAGCGTACCACACCTCCATTTCAGCCATTTTCTCATCCGTATTGGGTATGAATTCAAGCAGTAACTGTTTCATATGTTCCATCGGAGGGCCGTCGAAAGACATGCTTTGAATCCGGGCAGTTACCCGTTCCGATACAAGATTCATTGCATATAACAGAAGCTCCGACTGAGTGGAAAAATAGTGGCGCATGGATCCGACCGATATTCCAGCTTCCTCAGCGATATTTCGAACAGAAGCTTGTTCCATACCATGTTTCCGGATAATACGCCAAGCGGCTTCGGCTACGAGCATGCGCTGTTTGTCATGATCTACGATTTTAGGCATGTCATGATTATAACATCATTGATTATTATGGTACAAATGTGTTAAATTAATTGTAATACAGTCCTACTATATCGAGGGGGTGAAATTATGGTTGCTTATTTCATTATTGCGTGTGAGATTGCATTTTGGATATTTGTTGCGGCAGGTCTAAGTGTTCGGTATATGCTGGGTAAGAAGCGATTGGGATTGGCTTTGCTCGCGGCCACACCGATTGTTGACGTTTTGTTGCTCGTAGCCACTGTAGTAGATCTCCAACGCGGAGCAACAGCAAGTATGGTTCATGGCATAGCAGCTATCTATATTGGAGTAAGCATTGCTTTTGGACATCAGATGATTGCTTGGGCAGATCGTTACTTTCAATACTGGTTTAGAGGGGGAGAGAATCCTAGGAAGAATAAGTTATATGGAAGAGAACATGCGAGGAGCGAGCGTATAGGGTGGATCAGACATCTTTTCGCTTGGAGTATCGGGAGTGCGCTTTTGTATATTATGATATGGTGGATTGGTGATCCGGCTCGAACAGAGGTGTTTTCAGGTCTAATCCGAGTATGGGCAATGGTGTTGGGGATTGATCTCGTGATAAGTATTAGCTATATCTTTTGGCCGAGGAAAGCTCCTGTTAAAAATATAGGTTAACAATCCATAAGGAGTAACCGGTGTATATAAAATGTATTACTCATTTAATACCCTATTTCCTTGGGCAGTTCAGATTGTCCTAGGAAATGATCAAGATTATTGATAAAAGTGATAAAAAGCTTGCATTCGAAAACCATACATGGTATATTCTAATTCCGGCCAAGAAAACACAGTTTACACGGTGCGGCAAGCAAATGAAAACAAGCTTCGAAAGAAACTTGARAAAAAGAGCTTGCAAAGTTGGTTCGGAAATGKTATGATATAAAAGTTGCTGAAGCGAATGAGTGACRGTGACTAAACAAGTTTGATCTTTGAAAACTGAACAACGAGTGAGTGAAACATTCTGCTTGCAGAATGAACGTGAAGGTTTTGGTACATGCCATCTGGCTGTATGAAAACTGGAACACAATTGAGATTTTTAATCTCGTCAGATTCAAAATGAGCTTATCTGAGCTTATC
>NZ_JBFRFN010000026.1:0-75120 GCF_052114825.1 Paenibacillus sp. 2TAF8 | reverse complement strand
AGCGTTTGACTACGAATCAAAAGGCCGGGAGTTCGAATCTCTCAGGGCGCGCCATTATTTCCTTATATATCGGGATGTAGCTCAGCTTGGTAGAGCACCTGGTTTGGGACCAGGGGGTCGCATGTTCAAATCGTGTCATCCCGATTTTTGTTTATGCGGGTGTAGTTCAATGGTAGAACTTTAGCCTTCCAAGCTAATAGCGTGGGTTCGATTCCCATCACCCGCTTACTGATTCAGAACAAAGTCTCTGCATACATTGCAGGGACTTTGTTTATTTTACTAAACATTGCTTAATCTGAAATGTTAAGTATATACAGTGACAGGAAGCGATCTAAGGAATGGATCGCTCATATGTATTCTAAGAGCCAAGACCTTCATGAGAAGCACTACAGAAGGTCTTGGCTCTATTATGTTTGCTTTACGCTAGGGGACAGTGATGACCCATCCAGCAGCGTGGGTTTTACTTTTCAGAAGAACCAATAAATTAACGCTCGTGATGATCGGTCACTCTCTTACGCATGCCGGCCAATCCCAGTAATCCCAGCAAACCAAGCCATCCCCAGTCCATGCCCCTGTCACGGTCTGTTGTTGTAGCTGCATTCGTACGTACGCTATTTGTGCGGTAATCGCCATTGTTACGGTAATCACCATTCGTACGATAGTTACCATCCATGTTCATGTTCAAGTTGCTGTTTGTACGATCCATGTAATTGCTGTTTTGATACGATTGGACACGTGAACCATTGGTGTCGGTTCCTTTAGACATGTGGCCTTCAGCACCTGCAGGACCAGCAATCGAGGCAACCAGCAATACAGAAGCAATAATCGTTGTGGCTTTTTTCATGATGTGACTCCTCCTTTATGTTGTACGAACTATCAAATAATCTGCCCAAACACACAAGAACATTATGTAGTATGAGAAGTGTTAACTTATGGGGGAGTGATAAAACGAATGAGAGATACATAAGAAATCGTTGGAAAGCAGACGGTAAGTGTTACAAAATAAAAAAATCATCTTTAATTTATTACGTCAGTGTGGTAAAGTATACAAAAGCTTGCTTTGCCGGTCATGTTTCTTTGTAGCGTCTGTTATCAATGAATGGTAAAACTGGAGATTAGAAATGTTGCTTGCGTACAATCAGACCTATGTAAACGAACTGCATAATTATAAATTTTTTAGATTAGTTATGAGATTCAAGAGGTGTGAAAAGTACGTGAAAAAGGTATCATGCGACAGCATATGACCATTCATTGAAGCAGAACAAGAAAATGAATAAAAAAGCGTGTTTTTATGCTGTAATTCGGGGATAATCCCCATTTTTTCTAGTAGAAAAATAAAGATTTTCGTACCATTTTATTGTATGATGTTATGAAGGTGTCAAATTTACGTGTACGAATGGAACGATCAGATGGGAGGATAAGCATGACTGAAACTATGGTAACCGCCAGCAAAAGCCAATCCAACAACCTGCTTCGTAGAGACGTGCGGTTCCTGGGCAATATACTCGGAGAAGTTCTTGTCCATCAAGGCGGCACGGAGCTTCTAGATATCGTTGAGAAGATTCGGGAAACGAGCAAATCGTTACGTGCAGAGTTTTTGCCAGAACTGTATGAAGAGTTCAAAACGATGATCCAGGAATTAGACTCGGACAATCGTCATCAGGTTATTCGGGCTTTCGCTATTTATTTTCAATTAGTTAACATTGCTGAACAAAACCATCGGATTCGGCGTAAACGGGATTATGAGCGTTCTGCAGGGGATGCTGTGCAGCCGGGATCCATCGAAAAAGCAGTACAGGATTTGAAGGAACGTGGATTGTCTCATACCGAAGTAGAAGGGATTCTAGATGATTTATCTCTGGAACTCGTGATGACAGCTCATCCAACCGAGGCGATGCGCCGGGTTATTTTGGATATCCATAAACGGATCTCTGAAGATGTCATGCTACTCGATAATCCTACGCTGACGTTGCGTGAACGTGAACAACTGCGTGAGAAACTGTTGAACGAGGTTATTACCCTCTGGCAGACAGATGAGCTTCGCGATCGCAAACCGACTGTACTTGATGAAGTGCGGAACGGGATGTATTACTTTCATGAAACGCTGTTCCACGTACTTCCGGATGTATATCAGGAACTGGAACGCTGCCTGAATAAATTTTATCCAGACCATGACTGGCATGTGCCGACGTATTTGCGTTTCGGTTCCTGGATCGGTGGAGACCGGGATGGAAATCCATCGGTAACTTCAGATGTAACATGGCAGACGCTGTTAATGCAGCGCAAGCTCGCTTTGCGTGAATATCAGAGGATTATGATTGAACTTATGGGTCACCTCAGCTTCAGCACCAACATCATCCATATCTCGGATGAACTGGTCCAGTCGATTGAGCAGGATCGTAACTGTGTTACTTTGAAAAAAGTAGACATTTGGCGCAATGAAAAAGAGCCATACCGCATCAAACTGGCTTACATGATTGCCAAGTTGAACAATGTTCTTGATGAGAACAAGGTTGGTCAGCCGGATCGATACCAGAACGCTCAAGACCTTATTGATGATCTGTTAATTATCGACCGTAGCTTACGACATCATTTTGCGGACTATGTAGCGGATACAACAGTTCGTAAAATGATCCGTCAAGTTGAACTGTTCGGATTCCATACAGCTTCTTTGGATGTTCGTCAGCACAGTAAGGAACATGAAAGTGCAATGTCGGAAATTTTGGCGAAAATGAATATTGTAGACGATTATGCACGTCTGACAGAGGACGGTAAAATCGATCTCCTTGCTCGTTTGTTGGATGATCCAAGGCCGCTTACATCTCCTTACCATCAGTATACGGAAGGAACCAAAGAGTGTCTGGATGTATTCCGTACGATTAAGCGTGCTCAGAATGAATTCGGTACAGGCTGTATCACCAGCTACCTGATCAGTATGACACAAGGGGCAAGTGATCTGCTTGAAGTGATGGTGTTTGCCAAAGAGGTTGGTTTGTTCTCCAAAGGAGCAAACGGTGAAGTTATCTCTACACTGCAGGCTGTTCCATTGTTCGAGACGATTGACGACCTTCATGCGGCATCCGAGATTATGCAAAGACTCTTTAATCTGCCTGTGTATCGTGAAAGCGTTAAGGGACGTAATGAACTGCACGAAATTATGCTTGGTTACTCTGACAGTAACAAGGATGGCGGAGTAGTTACAGCCAACTGGGAATTGCGCGTAGCGATGAACGCGATTACTGCTGTGGGCAATGAACATGGTGTGAAGCTGAAGTTCTTCCATGGACGCGGCGGAGCACTCGGACGCGGCGGAATGCCTTTGAACCGTAGTATTCTTGCACAACCACCTCATACGATTGGCGGCGGCATCAAGATTACGGAACAAGGGGAGGTTATTTCGTCCCGTTATTCTTTGCAAGGGATTGCTTACCGCAGTCTAGAGCAAGCAACTTCAGCGCTGATTACAGCAGCTTTGAATGGTCTGGAGCCGCAAGAGTCTGCGTCTGAGCAAGCTTGGGATGAGATTATTAAAGACATCTCAGAAGTATCACTGACGAAGTATCAGGATCTCATTTTCCGTGACCCGGACTTCTTCACATTCTTTAAGGAGTCTACACCTCTTCCTGAGGTAGGCGAGCTCAACATCGGTTCAAGGCCATCCAAACGGAAGGGCAGTGACAAGTTTGAAGACTTGCGTGCGATTCCATGGGTATTTGCCTGGACACAAAGCCGTTATTTGCTTCCAGCTTGGTACGCGGCAGGTACGGGGCTACAAAGTTATTATCAGGGTAAAGAGGAAAATCTAAAAGTCCTGAAGGAAATGTATGCTAACTTCCCGTTCTTCCGTACACTAATTGATACGGTGCAGATGGCGATTGCCAAAGCAGATCTCGTGATTGCCAAAGAGTATTCGGCCATGACTTCCGACAAGGAAGCGCGTGATCGTATCTATGGTCAGATCGAAACGGAGTTTAAACTTACCAAAGAGCTGATTCTGAAAATTACAGGCGAAGCTGAAATTCTGGACGATGTGCCTGTTATACAGGAATCCATTCGATTGCGTAATCCGTATGTTGATCCACTTTCCTACATGCAGGTGCAGTTACTGAGTGAACTGCGCGATATGCGTGAGCGCGGTGATGATGATACAGAATTGCTCAGAGAAGTATTGCTTACCATTAATGGTATTGCTGCAGGATTGCGTAATACGGGTTGATACTTGACCTCAATCATTCATATGATGAATGATTTATGCCATAAAATAAATATCCGTCTCACTATTTTAAAGTCGAGATTAAACGGGACTCCTTTGGGAGTTCCCGTTTTTACTGTTTTTGGAGGATATTTTGTGATACAGTCTTGATTTTTGACCAAAGTTGATTTACGATTTGATTGGTGAATTACAAGTGTGGACGGGTATCAGAAGACGGAAGACCCATCAGCATGTCTGGGGGAATTAGGGTGGACAATTTGGAGAACAGGCTTGTGAAGCTGGTACTCAAGGGTGACCAGAGAGCCTTCGCAGAAATCGTTGAACTATACAAGGACAAGCTTTTCCATTTGGCATACCGGATGCTGAGCAACCGTCACGAAGCGGAGGACGTTGTTCAGGAGACGTTTTTGCGTGTGTTTCGAAATATGGAAAAATATGATCCGAATCAGAAATTCTCGACCTGGATCTATCGGATTGCAACGAATCTGTGTATCGATCGGTTGCGGAGAAAGAAACCTTCCTACTCGCTAGATGCTGAGCTTAATGATCAGGAAGGCTCTGACGGGTACGCGATGCTTCCCAGTGATGATCGAACACCGGAGAGTGAAGCACTTCTTTCCGAAACACAGACCCTCATCCGTGAGRCAATTGATAGCTTACCAGCCAAGTATAAGTCCGTTATGGTTTTGAGATACTTACAGGACTTGTCATTACAGGAGATCAGTGATGTCACAGGTATGCCCGTAACAACGATTAAGACAAGGGTGCACCGGGGGCGTGATTTTCTACGCAAAAAATTAGAATATAAATTATAATCTCAAGTTCACCCGAAATTTTAGGCAAAATTATTTGAAACATATCTGAAACGGGTGCGTATGAAATGTATGCAAGTCTTATGCGTGCTTTTTACAGGTGCATGGACTAAGTGTCTAAAGAAAGGATTGGCTCTCATATGGATTGCAACTCGGCCGTCTCTTTAATGCATGAATGTTTGGATGAGTCGTTGTCCCCGGAACAGAAGACTGAACTGAAAAGCCATCTGTTGATCTGTCCGGATTGTCGCATGCGCTTTAAAGAGTTGGAACAGACGGAAATGCTACTCTTTGCCATGAAACATTATTCACCGTCTGCCTCGGATGAGCTGACCAATCGAATTATGAACGCTCTGCCACAGCCCAAGAGACAGCAAATATGGCTCAAATGGGTCAAAGGACATCCCGCGCTGACGGCGGCAGCCTTCTTTTTGGTTGTGATGCTCTTTAGTGCCTTCAATTTCTGGAATCAGAACAACGAAATGGTCGTTAAGGGGAAGAGTCTGGATCAACTCGTGATTCAAGGCAACACGGTAATTGTTCCAGAAGGTAAGTCAGTTGCTGGCGATCTTACAATAGAGAATGGAACCGCTCAGGTATATGGAGATGTTGATGGTAATCTGACGGTCATCGACGGACAACTGTTTCAAGCATCGACAGCCCACGTATCAGGTCAGGTGAAAAGCATTGATCAGGCGCTGGACTGGTTCTGGTACAAAATAACCAATATGGTAGATGAAGTAGCTTACCGCTAATTCAGGGTATAACTTCACAGGTATATACCAAGCAGGGTACCTCCGAATTGCGTGGGGTGCTCTTTTTTTATTGCCTAAATTACAGATAAAGTGGAAAAAGGAAGCTTATATGCAGTTTGTGACTGGAGTAACTTGCAACCTGAACGGTAACGTTATAACCTAGATAGTAATAAGAACATACTACATATAGATAAGCATTGAATAAATGCGAAGAAGGGATTATGTAAAATCCCGAATGGTTAATATGAGATCAGGGTTTACTCATCAATGGGGATAGCGGGGGCTGGCTTATGAATTATTTTGCTGACTTAACGTGGAAAGAGTCCATTAAGGACGTTATCGATATATTGATCGTTACTTATATTATGTACAAACTGATTTTACTTGTACGGGGTACACGTGCGGTTCAGCTTCTGAAAGGGATTCTGTTCCTTGTGTTGATCTGGGCATTAAGCACGTGGCTAAACCTGTATACACTCAAGTGGCTAATGAACCAGATGTTTACGTTTGGGGTCGTTGCGGTGTTCATTATATTCCAACCGGAACTCCGCCGTGGTCTGGAGCAATTGGGTCGAGGCAAGTTATTTGGACGGTCAACTGCCGCAAGTGATGAAGAATTAACGGTGTTAATTGGTGAGATTATTAAGTCCGTTAACTACTTATCCCGCCGTAAAATAGGTGCACTGGTTGTCTTTGAGCGTGAAACAGGGCTGAATGACTACACAGAATCAGGGATCAAGATGCAATCTCTTGTTAGTTCTGAACTGATGATTAACATTTTTATTCCAAATACACCACTTCATGATGGAGCAGTCATCATCCAGGGAAAACAGATAACCGCAGCAGCTTGTTACTTGCCATTATCCGAGAATCCGTTTATCAGCAAGGAATTGGGTACACGCCATCGTGCGGCAATCGGAATAACGGAGGTGGCCGATGCAATCTGTCTGGTTGTTTCGGAGGAGACGGGACAAGTTTCTCTGGCGATGAATGGACAGGTAGTCCGTGATATTAAGGAAGAATCACTGATTGCCAAGCTATATGAGGAATTGCGTCCAACCTCCAATCTGAGCAAAAAGAATGCATGGTCAACCTTCTGGAAACGGAAGGGGGGACGTAACAATGGATAAATGGTTTAACAATAATACGTTTGCCAAAATACTTGCACTGGCAGTGAGTTTGCTTCTCTGGTTCATGATTCATCTCGATGAAGTTCCAACAACACCGACAATTACTACGGGCATATCCAGTAAGGTTGTGGAGCGTACAGTGCCTGTACAACCATATGGACTAGATAGCAATGCTTATGTTCTTACGTCTCTCAGCACTKATGAGGTAAGGCTGGAGATCAAAGGACAGCGTTCGATGCTGACATCGATTTTTACTAATGATGATTATAAAGTTCTGGTCGATTTGAGCCAAGTGAAGGATGGTTCTAATACATTGCCGCTTGTACCTGATCTGCCTTCCGGTGTCGAAGTGGTGAGTATGGAACCATCCATGGTGACGGTGAATGTGGAGAAATTGGGTACCAAATCGTTTAATGTGAATATTGTACCCGAAGGAGAGCCTTCGGCAGGATATACTGCTGGAACGCCCGTAGTTGAGCCTTCCGCTCCGGTTAAGGTTACTCTTCCGGAAGGGCAGCTTGAAGCTGTGGCGAGTGTTCAGGGCAGTGTGAGTGTGAAAGATGCGAAGGAAGAAGTGATTCAGAAGAAAGTGAAGCTTCAGGCATATGATGCTGAGGGTAAAGTAATCGAGAATGCGATGATCACGCCGCAAACGGTTGAGGTTCGTGTTCCGGTCAATCAGCCCTATACCAAAGTTCCCTTGAGGATTAAATATTCAGGACAGTTGCCAGACGGTCTGGTACTCTCCTCGGTTGAGCCGAGCGTGAAAGAAGTCTCGATTTATGGGAGTAAGGGTACACTTGCAGGTATACAGTCCTACGACCAAGCTACCCTTGATCTTACACAATTCACCGAGTCCGGAATATCTACAGTTAACGTAGACTTGACGCCGCCTTCCGGTTCTGAGAAAATCGAGCCTAGTTCGATTCAGATCAAGGTAACGGTGTCGCCCTATGATGAGGTTGAAACCACCACTAAGGTCTTTCCCAACGTTCCGATACATTTAAGTGGTGTAGGAAATGGGCTGGAAGGGGAGTTGGTTACTCCGAAAAGTGGTGGTCTAAATATTACTCTAACCGGATCACGAAACATGCTTGAAGGTCTAAGTGGTGATGACATCAAACTTATCGGTAATCTCCAAGGGCTTTCTGTGGGCACACATGAAATCAAACTGGAAGCGGATCTGCCCCGGTTTGCCAAGCTGAGTGAGGGCTCCAATAATTTGAGTGCTACGGTTAAGATCAGCGAGAAAGCAGAAGATGTGACTGCTCCTCCAGAGCAAAACTCCAGTGAGGATAATACATCAGTGCCGGACCCATCGCCGGCTGAAGTGGAGAATGGACAGCCAAACGCGGATGATCCTGCAGAAAATCAAAACGAATCGAATACGGAACAGCAGGATCAAAGTCAGGGAAGTGCAGCAACCAACAGTACGAATAATAGCAGCGGTGGTAGTAAATCAGGGCCTAATCCGTAATGATACATTGTTTTATGTATTTCAAATTCAAATTCAAAAATAATATGGATACACTCATATATGATGCAAATAGAAGGAGTTAGATCATGGGTAAATATTTTGGTACAGATGGTGTCAGAGGGGTTGCTAATAAGGAATTGACAGCGGAGCTAGCTTATAGCATCGGGCGATGTGGTGGTTATGTGCTTGCAGGTGGGGTGGAAAGACCTAAAGTCGTTATTGGCATGGATACACGAATCTCTGGGCTCATGCTAGAATCAGCTCTCGTAGCGGGTCTGTTGTCTATTGGTGCGGATGTTATTCGTTTGGGCGTTGTGTCTACTCCAGGTGTGGCTTACATTGCACGTTTGCTAAAAGCAGACGCGGGTGTAATGATTTCGGCTTCTCATAATCCGGTTGAGGATAACGGTATCAAATTTTTCGGTGGAGATGGCTTTAAGCTATCGGATGAAACAGAGAACCGGATTGAGGAACTAATGGATGCGGAAAAAGATGAGCTGCCGCGCCCAGTTGGTGCAGGTCTTGGAACTGTGACGGTAGATGAACAGTCTCGTTATCTTTATCTGGACTATCTCAAAACAACCGTATCCGAATCGTTCTCTGGTCTCAAAATTGTACTCGACTGTGCCAATGGTGCTGCTTATGAGCTGGCACCTAAATTATTTAGCGAGCTTGGTGCAGAAGTCATTGCTATTGGTGCCGAGCCTAACGGTCTGAACATTAATGAGCAATGTGGTTCAACTCATCCGGGACATTTGAAGCAAGAGGTGCTGAAGCATCAAGCGGATCTTGGTCTAGCTTTTGATGGGGATGCGGATCGTCTGATTGCCATTGATGAAACGGGTGCCGAAGTGGATGGTGACTTTATTCTGTGTATTTGCGGAGATGCGATGAATCGTGCAGGCAAACTGAAAGACAACACTGTAGTATCAACTGTAATGAGCAACATCGGTTTCTATAAAGCTACGGAGAAGCTTGCGCTGAAAACAGCCAAAACGGCAGTTGGTGATCGCTACGTGATGGAAGAGATGCGTCGTGGCGGATATAACTTGGGCGGCGAGCAGTCCGGTCATGTTATCTTCCTGGATTACAATACCACTGGCGATGGCATGCTGACGGCTATTCAACTCGTGGATACGCTGAAGGCTTCCGGTAAAAAGCTGAGTGAGCTGAAATCGATTATGACTCAGTACCCACAAGTACTGGTTAATGTTCGTGTGGAAGACAAGAGCAAATATGAGGGTAATGTTGCAATCGCTGAAGCCATTGCTGCAGTAGAAGAAAAGCTGGGAGATAATGGACGCGTATTGGTCCGTGCGTCAGGTACAGAGTCCCTGATTCGTGTAATGGCGGAAGGCCCAGATAAGGATGAACTGGAGCAGTTTGTATCCCAGATTGCTGATGTTGTGCAAAAAGAACTGGTATAGACCGCTAAGAAAACCCTGTTGTCATGCGATCTGAGTGTTACTTTTCACAAAATTGATTTCTTGGCATATGGTTATACAGAGGTTGAATTAATTCTAATTATTAATGATTCATTCATTGTTCCTGCGTCCGGGCCAGATAAGACCATGGGTCTGATTATTTGGCCTTGGAACGTGGGTAAATATGCTGAAATAGCTACAGGTACTTTGCTCCATTGCAAAATGGACCTAAGGTGCATATAATGAGTGGAGTCGTCATTCAGACACAGAAAGTGAGGATTGTAAGGTTACAGTTATACAAGCGCCAGAGCTTGAAGTTGCGCGGGACGCATGTTGGTGAATGTCTCTTTTATGAATTGTAGAGAAGACATGATGAACATGGACGGCAATCAAGCTGACGAGGTGGAGGTGTTCGGATTGTTCGGCGGGGACCTCCCGGTGATGCACCAGAGCCGTGAACCGGATTGCGGAAAATGGATGGGTGACTGTCCACACAACGCGCCGGTAGGTGCAAGAGATTAATTAAAATTAAAATGAATGTGCGTGAAGAGCGTAAACAGTGCGCGGACGGGAAAATGATGTACATTCATGATTGCATTCGTAATAGAGCATGAACACAGCGGGATGGCAGAAGGCCGTTCTGATCATTGATAATTGAATAGGAAATGATATTCATGATACGGTAAGCAATCTATCATTTTCCAATACGTCCACCTCTGCCTGTTTCTCTTCCTGACACAGTATTCATATACAAACGGAGGAACTAAATTATGTGTGGTATTGTTGGATATATTGGTAATAAGAACACTCAATCGGTATTGGTCGAAGGCTTAAAAAAGCTCGAGTATCGTGGTTATGACTCTGCAGGTATCGCTGTATTTACACCGCAAGGTCTGCAAATTACGAAAGCTCTTGGACGTTTGGCGAATCTTGAAGCAAAGCTGGATGGTGCTCCGTTGGTAGGTAATGCCGGAATTGGACACACTCGTTGGGCTACGCATGGTAAACCATCGGACGAGAACTCCCATCCACACACGGATGGAAGCCAGAAGTTCTCCGTTGTGCATAACGGGATTATTGAGAACTATCTGGAGCTGAAGGATGAGCTGATCTCCCAAGGTCACACGTTTACTTCCGAGACAGATACTGAAGTCATTTCTCATCTGGTTGCACGTGAGTACAATGGTGATATTGTTAAAACTGTACAAAAAGTGATCACGTTGTTGCGTGGTGCATTCGCACTGGGTGTATTGACAGAGCATGAGCCTGAGAAACTTGTTGCTGTGCGTCAAGCTAGCCCATTGATTATTGGTGTTGGTGAAGGCGAGAACTTCATTGGTTCTGATATCCCGGCAATTCTGGAACATACACGTAATGTGTACATTTTGAATGATGGTGAAATGGCTGTATTGACACATGATGCTGTCGAATTAATGACGATTGAGGGCAATTTTATTTCTCGGGAAATGATTCGTGTCGATTGGGATGCAGTAACCGCAGAAAAAGGCGGATTTGAGCACTTTATGTTGAAAGAGATTCATGAGCAACCAAAAGCATATCGTGATACAATGCTGGGTCGCATCGACAATGAAGGCAAAAAAGTGCAGCTTCCTGAGCTCAAAATGACGGAAGAGCAAATTAAAAATATTCGTAACATTCAGATTATTGCATGTGGTACGGCGTACCATGCAGGTCTGGTTGGACGTACAGTGATTGAGCAATTGGTGCGTATTCCGGTTGAAACGGATGTAGCTTCCGAGTATCGTTACCGCTCACCAATTGTAAACAAAGATACGCTTGTAATTGTAGTGAGCCAATCCGGTGAAACAGCAGATACGCTGGCAGCACTGCGTGAAGCTCAATCTAACGGTGCGCATGTACTGGCGATTACAAATGTTGTGGGTAGCTCGATTGCACGTGATGCAGACGATGTGATTGCTACATTGGCTGGTCCTGAGATCGCCGTGGCTTCCACTAAGGCATACACTTCCCAGTTAATCGCGTTCAACCTGCTTGGTCTGTACCTTGCACAAGTACGTGGTACACAAACTCAGGATGAGATTGCGCACACATTGGCAGCGATGCAAGCACTGCCTGAGCAAGTGGAATCCATGCTGGAGCAGGCAGACGCAATCAAAGGATATGCAGAGCAAATCTCCAAACATCAACATCTTTTCTTCATTGGCCGTGGGCTGGATTACGCGGTAGCTCAAGAAGGATCGTTGAAACTGAAAGAAATTTCTTATATCCACTCTGAAGCATATGCTGCAGGTGAGTTGAAACACGGTACACTTGCGTTGATCGAAGACGGTATCCCTGTTATTGCTTTGGCAACACAGGAGAACGTACTGGAGAAAACGGTAAGTAACATCAAAGAAGTAAAAGCACGTGGCGCAGACGTACTGGCGATTACGTACGAAGAGCACGTAGCTCCATTGCTGAAATCCGTGGACCAAGCGTTTGCAATTCCTAAGACGTTGCCACTACTGAGCCCAGCTCTGTCCGTTGTTGCATTGCAATTGCTGGCATATTACGCTTCCTTGGCTCTGGGTCACGATGTTGATAAACCACGTAACCTGGCGAAAAGTGTAACGGTTGAGTAGTATAAAAGTTGTGAATTGAAACGTAAGATGAAAGATTCATAGCCTTTAAAATGGAGCCCGAGAGATTAACTCGTGGCTCCTTTTTGAATTCCACAAAAACATCATACATATCCGCCCCTAGTGACCCTCATTTATTCTTTCAATTAAAATTTATCGCTGATTCAGAGTATGGCAAGAGGAAAGAAAATTTTAGTGAATCTTAATTAGTCATCTCAAGTACATAGGTTCAGAGGATCAGTAAAAATCTTAGGTGTTATATTCCAAAATTACCAAAATGTTTTGAGTAGTTTGATGAGGTGGATTCTCTCAAAAAAATACAAAAAATTCTATAAATCCCTCAAAATCGTTTATTATGTGTCGTATTATTAATATTTAATGTTGCTAAGATCTAATTTAACCAAAATTTTACTATACATTCTTTGGAAATTTGATATAATTCAACCTAGGTCGCCTTCCAATTATACTAAAAAATAGAATTGGTGGGTTTTTATACATACCGAAGCTATGCGCGAGAGACCAGTCCACTGGCTACCCAGCAAGCTGGCATGCGAGGACCGACAATTGTGGAAAATGACAGCCGAGAATTTGTTGCTCGATGACGTCAAAAGGTTCAGAAAGAATGAAGCTAACCTTATCCCAATTCCGATGGAGGATGAAGCGCGTGAGCATTTTTGAAAAGCTGGAATCCAACGTAAGATCGTATTGCAGAAGCTTTCCGGTAGTATTTGACCGGGCCAAGGAAGACCTGTTATATGCTGAGGATGGAAGAGCGTATATTGATTTTTTTGCAGGTGCAGGGGCACTGAATTACGGTCATAACAATGACTATATCAAGGATCGGATTCTCGATTACTTGACCTCTGACCGAATTATGCATGGTTTGGATATGTATACAATGGCTAAGCGAGAATTCATGCAGAGCTTTTCTGAGCGTATCCTCGAGCCAAAGAAGCTGAATTATAAGCTTCAATTCTGCGGTCCAACGGGAACAAACGCGGTGGAAGCGGCACTGAAGCTTGCACGCAAGGCCAAGAAGAGGACCGGGATATTCGCGTTCATGGGCGGCTTTCACGGTATGTCGCTTGGTAGCCTCTCGGCGACAAGCTCCAAGTCTATGAGGGAAGGGGCCGGACTTCCTCTGGATGGAGTCACATTCATGCCGCACCCGAGTGGGACTTTCGCAGAAATGGATACACTCGGCTATATTGAGAATATTTTGACGGATTCACACTCTGGAATCGATAAACCGGCCGCAATTCTACTAGAAACGGTACAAGCCGAAGGTGGAATTCATGTCGCTAACGTACAGTGGCTGCGCGGGCTGCAACAGCTTTGCCGCAGGCACGATATCCTGCTCATTACCGACGAGATTCAAGTTGGTTGCGGCCGAACAGGTGAGTTCTTCTCCTTCGAACGTGCGGGGATAGAGCCGGATCTTATTACCCTGTCGAAGTCCATCAGCGGATATGGCTTGCCAATGTCGCTCCTGCTTCTAAAGCCTGAACTGGATCTTTGGACGCCAGGGGAACACAATGGTACCTTCCGCGGTAACCAGCTCGCTTTTGTAGCTGCCAAGGCTGCTCTAGAGTTCCGAGATAGATCTGCTTTGGAAGAACAGGTGAAACAGAAGGAGGAATTTGTGCGCTCATTCCTTGATAAAGAGATCAAACCTCTGCATCCGTCCATCACCATCCGTGGAATTGGCTTGATCTGGGGCATTGACGTTTCGGGTTTCACAGATGAAGCCGGGGCGAAGAGGATGTCGGAGATTAGTTTCGAGAACGGGCTCATCATTGAAAGAGCTGGCAGAGGGGACATGGTGCTTAAGATCATGCCTCCGCTGACCGTTTCGATGGAGAATCTGGCTACTGGATGCGACATTATCAAGTCCAGTATTCAGCAGGTGATTTATCAGGAAAAACAGAGTTTGCTGGTAACAACCTAAAGTAGAGCAGGTCAGGGCTGCCCTACAGAGATAATAGGCATTGAAGTGCGTTCTGAGAGCGTGCAGCCCTGAAATAAATGAACATTTTGACCCCATTGGAACATTGTTGAAGCACCAATCGTCACATCTAATCGTCAGGAAAAGATCACTACCTCGCAGTCGGATCTTTACTTAACCACATCAGGGCTGCGGGGGATGTATAAAGTGTACATAGAGTCTATCAATACCCCTTAGACATAGCCTTCGGCAAAGTCAGCTCAGGTGCCGAAGCCATAGGTACGGCTGATTTTTTGCTGTCCACATGGAATCCTACAGCTAGTCTTACTTCAATGGGAGGAACCTCCCTAGCCTACCCCATATTCAATTCCGAATCCAAATGTTAAACCTAAGCCCGTTTTCAGGTGGCTCGTCCCTAGTATGCATAATGAAACAAGGGAGATAGAAGCAGCACCTTTTGTGAGGATCGATGTTTTTTTACTATCTTTTACGCATGGAACTAATGGCACAATTGCAAGGCAGAGGGCTGCCTCATGTGATCAACCGAACAAGTGGAACGGTGATCCTGTGAAAGCCATGATATTTGTTGTTACATTTTTTGAAAAGGCGGGCAGCATTGCTGTGGTATATGCTCTGCCGGATTGCTTTTACCGATGAAGAGAGGGGAACGATCCAGGTGGCTTTTGAAAAAGAAACGTTGTTTTGGAATGAAACATTAGGTAGCGATGACTATACCTTGACGCGGTTGCCTTACAGCAAAACTCCAGGATCGCTGGCACCGATGATGACAACAGTCAGCGGTTCGATTTCGGAGAAAGCAGCACAACGTGTACTTCAAATGAGCAAGGGCGCTCCGCTGGCTGTTTTTATGATCTTGCTTGCTGGTGTTCAGTCGCTCCTGCATAGATATACAGGCACTTCTGACATTCTGGTTGGTATGCCAGTTGTACGGAAAAAAGCGGAGGAACGCCGTTCCGTTAATCATACAGTTATTTTGAAAAACTCACTTCCTACGGGGGCAACTTTTAAAACGCTTTTGAGCGAACTGAGAACTTCCTTGCCGGAAGCAATTCAGCACCAACATATTCCTTTCTTAAAAATGACGGAGAAGTTGGATCTGCAATATATAGACGGTATACCTGTTGTCCATACGCTAGTGTCCCTTAGGGAATTACACCTGGATGAGATCGGGCAAAACATGGTCACGGATTGTTCCTTTGCATTCAGCTTAACCGGGGGGACGATACAGCTTGCGCTCTCATATAATGAACACTTATATGACTCCGTCTTCATGACTGGGGTCGTCGGTCATCTAGATCGCCTGCTGACTGTGGGGCTTCACGAACTGGAGCTGGACATCGTACGGGCGGAGATGCTGTCAGAGGACGAGAAAATTCAAGTGTTGCAAAGTTTCAACGACACGGAGAAGGACTACGCTCGTGATCGGACAATTCATCAACTCGTGGAGGAGCAAGTGCAGCGTGTGCCCGAAGCGACGGCGGTTGTCTTTGAGGAGCAGCGGCTTTCGTATGCGCAGTTGAACGAACGGGCGAACCGGCTGGCGCGGACGTTGCGATCAGTCGGTGTGGTACCCAATCAACTGGTAGGTTTGATGGCCAGAAGGTCGCTGGAGACAGTTGTCGGCATTCTGGCAGTTCTGAAAGCTGGCGGTGCCTACGTGCCAATCGACCCGGAATACCCGGAAGAACGAATACGCTACATTTTGGAGAACTCAAACGCGCAGATGCTACTGACTCAAAAGGAATTGTTGCAGCAGGTGGCATTCGAAGGAACTGTACTGGCTATGGATGACGAGCAAGCCTATAACGATGATGGCTCAAACCTTGAGCCAGCTAGCGGTCCAAATGATCTTGCTTATGTCATCTATACGTCAGGTACGACGGGCAAACCCAAAGGAGTTATGCTGGAGCATCGTGGTTTGGTCAGCTTGAAGCTGATGTTCGCGGATAGTTTGGGCATCACGGAGCATGACCGGATCATTCAATTTGCCAGCCTGTCATTTGACGCATCTTGTTGGGAAATATTCAAAGCGCTCTATTTTGGCGCGGCTTTATATATCCCGACGGCCGAGACGATTCTCGACACTCGTCTGTTCGAAAGTTATATGAACAAGCATGCGATTACGGCAGCGATTTTGCCTCCGACGTACAGTGCTCATTTGCATCCGGACCGCCTTCCCAGTCTAACAAAGCTTGTAACGGGAGGGTCGGCGGTATCGGCCGAATTCGTGCAGCAATGGAAAACAAAGGTTCACTATTTTAATGCTTACGGACCAACTGAGGCTTCTATTGTTACGACGCTTTGGGATGCAGATGAGGAGCAGTCGCAGCACAGAGTTATTCCAATCGGTCGTCCATTGGCCAATCACCAGATTTTTATTCTGGATGCCCACCTGCAACTTGTGCCTCCAGGAGTGGACGGCGAGCTGTGCGTTGCAGGCGTGGGGCTAGCGAGAGGGTACCTGAACCAACCGGAGCTGACAGCAGAGAAGTTCGTGGAACATCCGTTTATCCCGGGAGAACGCCTATACCGGACGGGAGATCTCGCCCGCTGGTTGCCAGATGGAAATCTGGAGTACTTGGGCCGGATCGATCATCAGGTGAAAATTCGTGGATTCCGAATTGAGATCGGCGAGATCGAAGAGCAGCTTCTAAAGATTGACTCCGTGCAGGAGACAATCGTAATCGCGCGGGAAGGCAAAAGCGGGCAAGAACTGTGTGCTTACCTGGTCGCGGGTCACTCGCTTACTCTCGGCGATTTGAGAAGTGCGCTGGCGCAAAAATTGCCGAATTATATGATTCCGGCACACTTTGTTCAGCTTCCACGGATGCCGCTTACACCGAACGACAAAATTGATCGCAAGGCTCTGCCCGCTCCGGAAGGAAACGCACTGACGAGTGGTACGTACGTAGCTCCCCGCAATGAAGCTGAGCGAACGCTTGCCGAAGTGTGGCAGGCAGTATTGAATGCTGATCGTGTTGGAGTAACGGATCATTTCTTTGAGCTTGGCGGAGACTCGATCAAGTCCATCCAAGTATCTTCGCGGCTTCATCAAGCCGGGTACAAGCTGGAAATTCGGGATTTGTTCAAATATCCGACGATCTCGCAGCTCAGCCTGCATGTAAAACCGATCGGACGTACCATCGATCAAGGCGAAATAACGGGTGAAACGGCGCTGACGCCGATTCAGCACTGGTATTTCGAGAGCTCTTTTGAAGACTCACACCATTTCAATCAGTCGGTGATGCTTTACCGGAAGGAACGCTTCGACGAAGATGCAGTAGGTCAAGTACTGCAAATGCTGGTCGAGCATCATGACGCCTTGAGGATGGTATTCCAGAAAACGGACCAAGGGGTTAGTGCCCGAAACCGCTCGATTCAGGAAGGTGATCTATTCACGTTGGACGTGTTCGACTTGAAGAATGCGGTGGATACCGGGCAGGTTGTGGAAACAAAATCAACGGAAATTCAAGCGGAAATTGATCTGGAAAACGGCCCCCTCGTAAAGGCAGGGTTGTTCCAATGTGAGGACGGCGATCATTTGCTGCTCGCAGTTCATCATGCCGTGGTGGACGGTGTATCATGGCGGATTTTGATGGAGGACTTCGCCCTGGGTTACGAGCAGGCAGGCAAAAGGGAGGACTTTCGTTTTCCGGCGAAAACGGATGCGTATCGAACTTGGTCAGAGCAGCTAGCAGATTACGCGCAAAGTCCAGAGATAGCAAAGGAACGGGCTTATTGGCAGGCGATAGAACAAATTGCGGTCCCTGCAATACCGAAGGATATCGAGACAGACGTTACGACGCAGCAGGACAGCGAATCACTTTTCGTTTGTCTGACTTCCGAAGAAACAGAGCTTTTGCTGAAACGAGTGCACCGGGCCTATAACACCGAAATGAACGATATTTTGGTAACGGCGCTTGGTATAGCTGTTCGCAAGTGGACGGGACATGAACGGGTGCGAATCAATCTCGAAGGGCACGGGCGTGAATCAATCGGAACAGATATTGATATTACACGTACAGTTGGCTGGTTTACGACCAAGTTTCCGGTAATTCTGGAGCCTGAAACTGACCGGGACTTGGCTTACCAGATTAAACAGGTTAAGGAAAGATTGCGCCTTATTCCGAATAAGGGGCTAGGGTACGGCATATGCCGTTATCTCTCTAAGCCGGAGGATGGCTCTGTTTGGGGTGCTGAACCGGAAATTAATTTTAACTACCTCGGCCAGTTCGACGATGATGCGAATCAAGAAGAGATCGGTATATCTTTTTATTCCAGCGGTAATCCGGCTAGTGCTAGGCAAGCCCGCAGCTTTGTGCTGGATATCAACGGTATGGTGCTGGATGGCGCTTTGTCACTCGATCTTAGTTACAGCCGGAAGCAATATCGCAAGGAAACAATGGAAGCCTTCGGTCAGATGCTTGGGCAAAGTCTCCGAGAGCTCATTATCCACTGTGCGGATAAAGAGAATACCGAATTGACACCGAGCGACCTGCAATTTAAGGGTTTGACCATCACAGAATTGGAGCAAATTTCTCAGCGTTCAAGCCATATGGGCGAAATCGAAAATATTTACTCGCTTACGCCGATGCAGAAGGGTATGTGGTTTCAAAGTGCGCTTGATCTACAAACAGCCGCTTACTTCGAACAGACACGTTTTACGATGCGTGGAGCACTGAACGTCCAGCTTTTCGAGAAGAGTTGGACAGAACTAGCGAAACGTCATCTGGTACTGCGGGCAAATTTTGTGAAAGGTTCAGCGGGCGAGCCAATGCAAGTCATATACCGCGACAAGCCAATCGGTTTTGAATATGAAGATTTGCTTCATTTGCAGGCGGACGAGAAACAAGCGTATTTGGACAAAAAAGCCGAGAGTGATAAGCTTCGCGGTTTCGATCTAGAATGTGATGCGCTCATTCGAGTTACGATCCTGCGTACGGAAGAACAAAGTTATCATGTGCTCTGGAGTTTTCAGCATATTCTGATGGACGGTTGGTGCTTGCCGCAGCTGACACATGAGCTGTTTGAGACGTACGCGGCCTTGGTGTCCGGCAAGGAGCTGGCAGTAGATAAAGGCTCAGATTATGGAGCTTATATCGAATGGTTGGAGAAACAGGACGATCAGGCGGCATCAGCCTATTGGACATCATTCCTGGAAGGTTATGAAGGGCAAACTGTACTTCCGGGACAAAAAGAACCTGCGCCGAACGGCAAATTCACGGCTGATCACGTCACCGCCGAGCTAGGCAAGGACTTGAGCGAGAGTATGGACCAGGTGGCGAAACAACACCTAGTTACGGTTAATACACTGCTGCAAGCCGCCTGGGGCGTGATGCTGCAAAAGTATAACGGGACAAATGATGCCGTATTCGGCAGCGTCGTAGCCGGAAGACCCGTAGAAATCCCTGGTATTGAGTCGATGATCGGGCTGTTCATCAATACGGTTCCGGTCCGCGTGACGAGTGAAGCGGATACCCAGTTTACCGATTTGATGGCGCAGCTTCAAGAACGGGCGCTGGATTCCGGGAATTATGACTACTATCCTCTGTATGAAATTCAAGCTCGCAGCGTGCAAAAGCAGAACCTGGTCAACCATATCATTGCTTTCGAGAACTATCCGGTGGATGAGCAGATGGAGCAGGCAGGTGACCAGCAACACGGTGACCTGACGATCGCTGAGGTTCAGATGGAGGAGCAGACGAACTATGACTTCAACGTGACCGTGGTACCGGGAGCCGAGATTGAAATTCGTTTTGACTTTAACGCCGAAGTGTTCGATAAAGGCAGCATTGAGCGGCTTAAGGGGCATCTTGTGCATCTGCTGGAGCAGGTGACTGAACATCCGGAAATTACTGTGGGCGATCTGGATCTTGTGACAGAGGTAGAAAAGGCAGACCTTCTCGGACGTTTTAACGATACCACAACGGAATTCCCGCGTGGGAAGACACTTATTCAATTGTTCGAAGAGCAAGCAGATCGCATCCCGGATGCAATTGCCATCTCCTTGAATGAGCAAGAGTTGACTTACCGGGAGCTTAACGAATATGTTAATCGCCTTGCCCGTACCTTGCGCAGCCACGGGATATGCAAAGGTCGTCTGGTTGCCATCATGGCTGAGCGCTCCATCGAAATGGTAGTCGGTATGTTGGCGGTACACAAGGCCGGAGCGGGTTACGTTCCGATTGACCCGGAGTATCCAGAGGAGCGTATCCGTTTTTTAATTGAGGATTCAGCGGCACAGGTCATGCTGACGCAGAGCCGTTTGCGCGAGCGTCTGATGGGTTCGGTATCCGTGATTTTACTGGATGTCGATTCCTTCTATCATGAGGACAGGACAAATCTAAATTCAGACACTGAAGCAACGGATCTGGCGTGCATCATCTATACGTCTGGCACGACGGGTAAGCCGAAAGGCAACCTTGTTTCACACCGCAACATCGTGCGGATTGTGCGAAATACGAATTATATCGATATCACTGAACAGGACCATGTCCTTCAACTTTCGAGCTATTCGTTTGACGGAGCAATTTTTGATATTTTCGGAGCTTTGACCAACGGAGCACGGCTGGTGCTGGTTCCTCGCGATACTTTGTTAGAGATTGGTCAGCTAGCAGATCTCATTCAGCGCGAGCATATATCGGTCATGCTGATTACGACAGCTTTCTTTAATGTGCTTGTAGATGTGAACGTCAATTGTCTGCAGGATGTCCGGGCAATTTTGTTCGGAGGAGAGCGTGTGTCGGTCGGTCATGTGCGTAAAGCGCTCGCCCATATTGGACCAGGGAAGCTTAATCACCTGTACGGCCCGTCGGAAAGTACGGTTTATACCACGTATCTTCCAGTTGACTTCGTAGATGATTCGGCGGTTACTGTGCCTATCGGACGGCCGATCAGCAATACGACGGTGTATATCGTCGACAGCCAGAACAAGCTTTTGCCTGTTGGAGTGGCCGGGGAGCTTTGCATTGGTGGAGAGGGCTTGGTACAAGGTTACAATAATCGGCCGGAGCTGACTGCCGAGAAATTCGTAGCTAATCCGTTTATGCCAGGAGAGCGCATGTACCGAACAGGAGACCTGGCGAAATGGTTGCCGGATGGTACGATTGATTATGTAGGACGGACGGATGATCAAGTGAAAATCCGCGGCTTCCGCATTGAGTTGGGTGAGATCGAAGCTCAGCTCCAAAAAGTGGAGGGGGTTCGGAAAACAACGGTATTCGCGCGGGAAAATATCTCTGGTGAAAAGCATCTTTGCGCTTATTATGAAGCAGACATTGAGCTTCCAACAGCTGAGCTGAAGAGTGCGCTTTCACAGGAACTTCCAGCTTATATGATACCGACGTATCTGATCCAGTTGGAAAGGCTCCCGCTGACCACGAATGGCAAGGTCGACCGCAGGTCTCTCCCGGAACCTGAGGAAAGTTTGCAACCGGGCGAAGGACATATTCCGCCTCGGACTCCACTGGAGGTCGGCTTGGCCGAAATTTGGAAAAGCGTGCTCGGACTAGCGGTTATCGGCGTTCATGACAATTTCTTTGACCTAGGTGGACATTCCTTGAGGGCGACGAAACTAGTGAGCAAGATCCACCAGGATCTGTACGTTGAATTGCCTTTGCGTGACGTATTCCGCTACTCGACGCTCGAAGAGATGGCTCTCGCTATCTCCCGAATCGGAGAGCAGTCGTTCTCGTCAATTCCGCTGGCAGGCGTAAGAGAATATTATCCACTTTCTTCAGCTCAGAAGCGGTTGTACATCCTGAATCAGCTGGAAGGAGCAGATCAGAGCTACAATATGCCGGGTGTGTTGCTGTTGGAAGGATCGATTGATCGGAGCCTGTTGGAAAAGGCTTTCCACGGACTAATTGCACGGCATGAAACATTACGAACAGGCTTCGAGATCGTACAAGGTGAAGCTGTACAGCGCATTTACGAGAGCCTCGACTTCACTCTTAAGTACTATCATTCTAGCGAAGAGGAAGCACCAAAAGTTGTACATGACTTCATCCGGCCTTTCGACTTGGCGAAACCTCCACTGTTGCGAGCAGAACTCGTAGAGCTGGGAACCAATCGTTATCTATTGATGTTCGACATGCACCATATCATCTCTGACGGGGTTTCAATGGACGTTTTCGTTGATGAACTGGTTCGTTTGTATGACGGCCATTCATTAAAGCCTTTGCATATTCAATATAAGGACTACGCTGTATGGCAACAGTCGGATGAACAAGAGGTGCAGTTGAAACGCGAGGAAGTATACTGGTTGGATCGTTACCGGGGGGAGTTACCGGTTTTGGAAATGCCGACGGATTATCCGCGTCCTGCTGTACAAAGCTTTGAGGGACAGACGCTTACGTCCTTCGTAGACCCTGCAACAAACGAAGGCTTAAAGCAGTTAGCTGCTCAAACAGGATCGACGCTGTATATGGTGCTACTTGCAGCATATACCGTGCTTTTGCATAAATACACAGGTCAGGACGATTTGATCGTTGGAACGTCGATTGCAGGCAGAACACATGTAGACACGCAGCCGTTAATCGGAATGTTCGTCAATACGCTGGCGCTCCGCAATCATCCCGCTTCGGAGAAGACTTTCCTGTCGTATTTGGAAGAAGTGAAAGAAACGACCTTAGGCGCCTACGAGCATCAGAATTATCCGTTTGAAGAGCTTGTCGATAAAGTGCAGGTTAGCCGGGATCTAAGCCGCAACCCGTTGTTCGACACCATGTTCTCCTTGCAAAATTTGGAGGATAAAGAGCTAGAGTTGGAAGGGATGAAATTGTCCCCTTACCCTAGCGAATACGGCTCAGCCAAGTTCGACTTGAGTGTGGATGTTACAGAAGAGAACGGCGGTTTGGAGTGCAGCTTTGAATTCGCAACGGCTCTTTATAAAGAAAGTACAATCCGGCGGCTGTCGACTTATTTTGGACAATTGCTTAAGGCGATTATAAGTCACCCGGATGCAAAGATTGCCGAGTTGAACTTGTTGACGTCAGAGGAGAAAGAAATTCTGGACGCCTTTAATCCGGTACGGGTGGAATCAGCTCCTACAGTCGCGTTCCACCGTCTGTTTGAGAAAAAGACGGAACGAACGCCCGAAGCGATAGCTGTTGTGTATGAGAATAACAGGCTGACGTATTCAGAGCTGAACAAACGGGCGAACCGTTTGTCGGCTACGTTGCGTGCAAGCGGCATCGGCCGGGAAACGATCGTTGGTATTCTCGCCGAGCGTTCGGTCGACTTGCTGGTGGCCGTTCTGGCGGTTTGGAAAGCAGGCGGTGCTTATGTACCGCTTGATCCGGACTATCCGGTAGATCGTGTGCGGTTCATGCTACAAGACAGCGGAGCGAAGGTGCTGCTGACGCAAAGACCACTGCGTGAGCGCGCCGAAGCCTGGCTTAGCGATGAGGAACTGGCGTTGTCGACGGTGCTGTACCTTGATGAAGAAATGTCGTACAGCGAGGAGTGGGCGAACGCGTCAATGGATATTGGCCAAGGCTCCAGCATTATTTCTGGTATGGTCTCTGGCAATCTGACAGGAGCTGGGAATGGTGGCGGCGATGAGAACCAATTAAATGTTGTTGATGTCGATGGCATGTACAGCTTCCATGAGGCTCGTCCGGAGGATCTAGCCTACGTAATTTACACGTCGGGAACAACGGGCAAGCCGAAGGGCGTAATGATCGAACATCGCAGTCTGATGAACACGGCGGTGGGCTACCGTCGGGAATATCGGTTGGATCAGTTCCCGGTGCGGCTATTGCAGCTTGCTAGCTTCTCGTTTGATGTGTTCGTAGGTGATATCGCACGCACACTGTATAACGGAGGCACGATGGTCATCGTGCCGAAGGACGATCGGATTGATCCGTCCCGTCTATACTACTGGATTGAGCAGGAGCGAATTAACATCTTTGAATCGACGCCAGCGTTAATTGTGCCGTTTATGGAATACGTGTATGAGCATGGGCTGGATATGAGCGGGATGGAGCTGTTAATTACAAGCTCGGACAGCTGTAGTGTGGCGGATTACCGGAATTTGCAGGAACGCTTTGGATCGCTGTTCCGAATCATCAACGCCTATGGCGTGACGGAAGCGGCAATCGACTCCAGTTTCTATGACGAATCACTGGCAATGTTGCCGCAAACAGGCCATGTGCCAATTGGCAAAGCGTGGCTAAACGCGAAGTTTTACATTGTGGATGCACACCTCAATCCAGTGCCTGTCGGAGTACTGGGCGAACTAGTTATCGGCGGAGTTGGGGTCTCGCGCGGATATTTGAATCGTCCAGAATTGA
This sequence comes from Paenibacillus sp. 2TAF8, assembly GCF_052114825.1. Classification (NCBI taxonomy): domain Bacteria; kingdom Bacillati; phylum Bacillota; class Bacilli; order Caryophanales; family Paenibacillaceae; genus Paenibacillus; species Paenibacillus sp. 2TAF8. The sequence continues at coordinate 50,448 of NZ_JBFRFN010000026.1, read as the reverse complement.
CCGAAGAGAAATTCGTCGATAGTCCATTCGCTGAGGGTGAACGGTTATACCGCACAGGAGACTTGGCGCGGTGGATGGAAGACGGCAACGTGGATTTCATCGGCCGGATCGACAATCAGGCGAAAATCCGGGGGTATCGAATTGAAACTGGGGAGATTGAGTCCCAGTTGCAGCGCGTGGAAGGCTTGCGAGAAACAGTGGTTCTGGTTCGAAGTGATGCGACTGGTCAAAAAGCGCTATGTGCCTATTACACGCTAGATACCGGAGCTGAACTGGCAGTAAACGATCTGCGCAGTAGACTGGCACAGGAGTTGCCGGGCTACATGATCCCGTCATACTTCGTAGAACTTGAGGTTCTACCTCTGACACCGAACGGGAAAATCGATCGGAAGGCGCTGCGAGCACCAGAAGGGGAAACAGCAAGTGGAACGGAGTCCATCGCACCGCGCAATGAGCTGGAAACGAAGCTGGCGTTGATATGGCAGGAGGTTTTGGGGTTAACAAAGGAAATTGGCGTTTATGATAACTTCTTCGACATTGGCGGTCACTCTCTGCGTGCGACGACGCTGGTTAGCAAGGTTCACCAAGAGTTGAACGTAGATCTGCCTCTGCGTGACGTGTTCCGTCATTCCACCATCGAGAGCATGGCAGTAGCCATTTCACGGTTAAATGAACAGAAATTTGTTTCCATTCCGGTGGCAGATGACCGAGAGGTTTATCCGCAATCTTTTGCCCAAAAACGTCTTTATATCCTGAACCAACTGGAAGGTGCGGAGCTTAGCTACAACATGCCAGAAGCAATGCTGCTGGAGGGTACTTTGGATCAGGCAAGGTTCGAAGAAGCGTTCCGCAAGCTCATAATGCGGCATGAAATGCTGCGTACCGGATTTGAAATGGTAGATGGCGAAGCATCGCAGCGGATTTACGAGGATGTAGATTTTGCCGTGGAGTTCTATCAAGCGGATGAGCAAGAAGCTGAGGAGATCGTTCACCGTTTCGTCCGTCCGTTTGATTTGGCAAAACTTCCGCTGCTAAGAGTGGGTCTCGTAGAGCTTGCTCCAGAACGCCATATTCTCATGTACGACATGCATCACATTATTTCTGACGGCGTATCAATGGAGATCTTTATCGAAGAATTTGTCCGCCTGTACCGGGGAGAGTCATTGGAACCTCTGGGCATTCAGTACAAAGACTACTCCGTTTGGCTACATTCGCAGGAGCAGAAGGAAAGGCTTCAGCATCAGGAGGCGTACTGGCTGGACATGTTCCAAGGCGAACTTCCGGTGCTCGAAATGCCGACCGACTATCCGCGTCCTTCTGTGCAGAACTATGAGGGTCAGACAATGGAATTTTTCTTGGATTCTTCTAGAACAGACAGCCTGAAGCAGCTTGCCTCGGAAACAGGTACGACGCTGTTTATGGTTCTACTCGCGGCATATAACGTGCTTCTGCACAAATATTCAGGTCAGGAAGATGTGATTGTCGGTACACCGATTGCCGGAAGGAACCATGGAGACGTGCAGCCGTTAATCGGGATTTTCTTAAATACGCTGGCCATCCGCAGTTATCCGGTTTCGGAGAAGACATTCCTGTCATACCTGAACGAAGTGAAAGAAACGACTCTCCACGCTTTCGAGCATCAAAACTATCCGTTCGAAGAATTGGTGGACAAGGTTCAAGTCAACCGTGATTTAAGCCGAAATCCACTTTTCGACACACTGTTTACGATGCAGAATACGGAGAACGAAGAATTTGAGTTGGAAGGTCTTCGCCTGATCCCTTATCCAAACGAGCTGGATACCGCCAAATTTGATATCAGCTTGGATGTGGGCGAGGAGAATGGAGGCTTGGATTACAGCTTCGAATATGCGACGGCTCTTTACAAAAGAGAGACGATCGAACGGTTGGCTAAACATTACGAGCAGCTGCTCGTAATGATCATAAACCGCCCGGATGCAAAGATCGCCGAGCTGAGCTTGCTGACTTCAGAGGAAGAAGACCAAATTCTCGAAGATTTTAACCCGGTGCAACCGGAATTGGCTCCTGCGGCTGCGTTCCACCATCTGTTCGAGGAACAGGTTGAACATATACCGGAAGAGACAGCCGTTGTTTACGAGAATGACAGGCTGACGTATGCGGAATTGAACGAGCGATCGAACCGTTTGTCGGCTACGCTGCGTGCAAGCGGAATCGGGCGGGAGACAATCGTTGGTATTCTTGCCGAGCGATCGGTAGACCTGTTGGTGGCAGTACTGGCTGTTTGGAAAGCAGGTGGTGCGTATGTACCGCTCGACCCGGACTATCCGGCAGACCGCGTGCGGTTCATGCTTGAAGACAGCGGAGCGAAGGTGCTGCTGACGCAAAGACCGCTGCGAGAGCGTGCCGAAGCTTGGATCAGTAACAAAGATTCGGTGCTATCAGCGGTTCTGTACCTTGATGATGAAACGTCGTACAGCGAAGAGTGGGCTAATGCACCGATGGGTCGTGACAAAGGCTCGAGAATAGCTAACTGTATGGATTCTGGTACGGTTTCCGGCAAGCTGACGGGTGTTGTGAATGGTGATAGAAGACACTTAAATGTTGTTGATGTCAATGGCATGGGCGATTTCCATAAAGCGCGTCCGGAGGATCTGGCGTACGTTATTTACACGTCGGGAACAACCGGCAAGCCGAAGGGCGTTATGATTGAGCATCGCAGTCTGGTGAACACAGCGGCGGGTTACCGTCGGGAATACAAGTTAGATCAGTTCCCGGTGCGGCTGCTGCAGCTCGCCAGCTTCTCATTCGATGTGTTTGTGGGCGATATTGCGCGTACGCTGTACAACGGAGGCACAATGGTGATTGTGCCGAAGGACGACCGGATTGATCCGTCTCGTCTGCACCACTGGATCGAGCAGGAGCGGGTGACCATTTTTGAATCGACGCCAGCGCTCATCGTGCCGTTTATGGAATACGTACACGAGCAGGAGCTAGACATAAGCGGGATGGAACTGTTGATCACGAGTTCAGACAGCTGTAGCATAGCGGATTACCGAACCTTGCAGGAACGCTATGGCTCGATATTCCGGATCATCAACGCCTATGGCGTGACGGAAGCGGCAATCGACTCCAGTTTCTACGATGAGCCGCTGACAAGTCTGCAGCAGACTGGCCATGTGCCTATCGGTAAAGCATGGTTAAATGCGAAGTTTTACATCGTGGATGCGCATCTGAACCCAGTGCCCGTTGGTGTACTTGGCGAGTTGGTTATCGGCGGAGTTGGGGTCGCACGCGGGTACTTGAATCGTCCGGACCTGACAGAAGAAAAGTTCGTAGACAGTCCGTTTGCCGTAGGTGAGCGATTGTACCGCACGGGAGACTTGGCGCGGTGGATGGAGGACGGCAACGTGGACTTCATCGGCCGAATTGACAACCAGGCCAAAATTCGGGGGTACCGGATTGAAACGGGTGAGATCGAGTCGCGATTGCTGCGGGTAGAAGGCGTGCGCGAAACGGTGGTACTGGTTCAAAGTGACGCAAACGGGCAGAAGGCGCTCTGCGCATACTACACGCCAGATCCTGGAGCGAAGCTGGCAGTGAATGATCTGCGTAGTGCACTGGCAAAGGAGTTGCCAGGATATATGATCCCTTCATACTTTGTGGAGCTTGACCATCTGCCTCTGACACCGAACGGAAAGATTGATCGGAAGGCGCTGCCAGCGCCAGAAGGGGAAGGGGGAGGCGGAACAGAGTATGTCGCACCACGTAATGAGCTGGAAACGAAGCTGGTGGTAATTTGGCAGGAAGTTCTGGGGATTGCGAAGGAAATCGGCGTTTACGACAACTTCTTCGACATCGGCGGCCACTCCTTGCGAGCGACGACGCTCGCGGGCAAGGTATTTAAGGAATTAAACGTCAACTTGCCACTGCGTGACGTATTCCGTCACTCCACGATTGCGGCGATGGCTGATGCTATTGCCCGGATGGAACGGTGGGAGCATGAGACCATCCCTCAAGCGGAAGAGAGAGCGTACTACCCTCTGTCCTCCGCACAGAAAAGGCTTTTTATTCAGCACACACTCGACGGAGCAGATCAGCTTTACAATATGCCAGAGCTGGTGCAGTTGGAAGGTGAGCTTGATTTAGGCCGGTTGGAAGATGCTTTGCGGAAATTAATCACACGGCATGAATCGCTACGCACCGGTTTTGAAATCGTGAAGGGCGAAGCGGTTCAACGGATTTACGCACAGGTCGATTTTGTGATTGAGCATCATCAAGCGGATCAAGAGGATGCGGTTCATATCGAGCAGATCATTCGTAGCTTCGTTCGTCCGTTTGATCTCGGTAAGCCTCCGCTTCTGCGCGCCGGAGTTATTGAGCTGGAGCCAAACATGCATATTCTTCTTTTCGACATGCATCATATTGTATCTGACGGTATATCGATGGCGATTGTGATGGATGAGTTCTCGCTTTTATACGCAGGGGAAGAACTACCACCACTGCGCATTCAATACAAGGATTACGCCGTCTGGCAGCAGTCGAAGGCTCATCAAGACCGGATCGGGAAGCAGGAAGCGTACTGGCTGAAAACTTTCGAAGGTGATCTGCCGACGGCAGACCTTCCAATGGATTACGAGCGGTCTGCGGTTCGCGACTACGAAGGCATGCATCTGGATTTCGATGTCGAAGCTTCTCTTTCTGCGCGGTTACGCCAATTGGCAGCCGAGCGTGAAAGCACGCTGTATATGGTGTTACTTGCGGCTTATACCGTGCTGCTGTCCAAGTACAGCGGGCAGGATGACTTGATCGTGGGTACCCCGGTGGCGGCAAGAACAAATGCTGATTTGGAATCGGTCATCGGGATGTTTGTTAATACGCTGGCACTCCGCAATCGTCCGTCTGGTAACAAAACGTTTTTGTCCTATCTTGAAGAAGTGAAGGAGACAGCTTTGGGTGCTTTCGAGAATCAGGATTATCCATTTGAAGAGTTCGTGGAGCGTTTGAATGTGAAGCGGGAACCAGGGCGCTTCCCGTTGTTCGATGCCGTTTTCGACTTGCAAAATATCGAGGAACAAGACGTTGAACTGGAAGGAGTCAGCCTGAAGAATTATGAACTTGACCAATTGGAAGAAGCAAAGTTTGATCTAACACTGTTTATGTATGAAAACAACGGAGCATTGAGCGGAGGCTTCTTCTACGCCACCAAGCTGTTCAAAGAATCGATGATCCGTGCCTTGACAGAGGATTACCTGCGGGTACTGTCTCAAATTGTGGAGAATCCGCAACTGGAACTAAGCCAAATTGAATGCCATAAACCGGTGGCAAGCGCCAAAAGTGCCGTCGATACCATCGAATTCTCATTTTAATGCTACAAGCGCGCATCCGCCATCAAGCGAAAGCGGTGGGCGTTTCAAGGAAGACAGGGAACAACATGCAAGCCCGGAGATGCGCAGTTCAAATTAAGCTTTTTGAATCTGCGCCGGGGCATGCGGTCACTTCATTTTTAGGGGAGGTACAGATGAAATCTTTGTTTGAAAAGGAAGAAAGGTACTGGAGCGGTAAGTTTGAAACCGATGACAGCCTGAGCTTCCTTCCCTACAGTAAATCCTCCAAATTATCTGCTTACGGCCAAGCTACGGCTGAACCAGGGCTGATTCGTCGTACTCTGCCGAGCGAACTTTCGGAGAGAATAATTCGCCTCGCAAATGGCTCGGATTTGGCTTTGTACATGATTGTTTTGGCAGGAGTGAAAAGCCTGCTATTCAAATATACTGGTCAGGATCAAGTGTTGGTTGGCATGCCTTCTTATAACGCAGAACCCGACGGGACTCCTCCACCGCATGAGATCTTGGTGATTAAGACGTCTATACACCAACAGATTACGTTGAAGACGCTACTCGGGGGCATTAAAGCTTCCATCGGAGAAGCACTGGAACATCAACACTTGCCTTTTCGAAAAATGGTGGAACAGCTTCATCTGGACTATATGGGGGACGGCCTGCCAGCCATCAACACGGTAGTATCCTTCACCCCGATTCATCCCGAACCGATGGTTAACCGGATGACGACGGACACCTTTTTTCGCTTCGACCGTCAGAACCACTCCATTCAGCTGGAAATAAGCTTTAACGAGCAACGGTACGAGCAGGCCTTTATGGAACAGGCGACCGACCATCTGGTTCGACTACTATCCGTGCTTTTATTTCAACCAGATCTGGAGCTTGGACAAGCAGATGTGCTGTCCCCGGACGAGAGAGAAACGTTGCTGAATCGATTTAATGATACCGAAACCGGGTTCAATCGAGAAAAGACGATTTATGGTTTGTTCGAAGAACAGGCTGAGCTTTACCCGAATAACGTAGCCGCCGTCATGAATGAGCGGCAACTGACCTATCGCGAGCTGAATGAGCGATCCAATCGGCTTGCGCGTAAGTTGCGGGAGACGGGAGTTCAAGCAGATCAATTGGTAGCGATTTTGGCGGAACGCTCACTGGATATGGTGGTGGGCATTCTGGCGATTCTCAAAGCGGGCGGAGCCTACGTACCTGTAGATCCCGATTACCCGGAGGAGCGCATCGGCTTCATGATCGAGGATTCAGGCGCGCCGTTATTGCTGATTCAACAGCATCTGCATAAGAAGACTGACTTTGCAGGAACACGCATTGAGATAGATGATTTTGTTTGGGATGACAGAGTGGCAGACTCTGAAGACACATGGGACACTTCGAACCTGGAGCCGATTTCTGGTCCTAGCAACCTGGCCTATGTTATCTACACGTCGGGAACAACCGGCAGACCGAAAGGGACGTTGATTGAGCATAAAAATGTTGTACGACTCCTATTCAACGACAAGAACCTGTTTGACTTCGGGCCTTCCGATACTTGGACGCTGTTCCACTCGTTCTGCTTTGATTTCTCCGTCTGGGAAATGTACGGAGCACTGCTGAACGGAGGTAAACTGGTCATCGTACCGCCACTCACAGCAAAAAATCCAGCTGAGTTCCTGGCACTACTGGGCCGTGAACAGGTTACGATTTTGAACCAGACGCCTACCTACTTCTATCAGCTGCTGCGTAATGTTCTATCAGATCATGCTTATGAGCTACGGATTCGCAACGTTATCTTCGGAGGCGAAGCACTGAGTCCGCTTTTACTTAAGGGTTTCAAAACGAAGTACCCGGAGACAAAGCTGATCAATATGTACGGTATTACCGAGACGACAGTTCACGTTACATATAAGGAAATTACGTGGGTCGAAATAAAAGCGGCGAAAAGCAATATCGGTAAGCCGATCCCAACATTGAGCGTGTATGTTCTGGATGAAAACCACAGGCCTGTGCCGATCGGTGTGGCAGGTGAAATGTATGTGGCTGGGCAAGGTCTGGCGAGAGGGTATCTGAATCGCCCGGATCTGACAGCAGAGAAATTTGTCGATTCCCCGTTTGCGGAGGGGGAGAAGCTGTATCGCTCGGGTGATTTGGCGGCTTGGTTGCCGGACGGCAACATCGAATATCTGGGCCGAATCGACCATCAGGTGAAAATCCGCGGCTACCGGATTGAGCTGGATGAAATCGAGACGCAGCTTTTGAAGATCACCACTGTGCAAGAAGCCAAGGTGCTCGACCGCGATGACGCGAACGGCCAAAAGCAGCTTGTCGCCTACTATGTCGCGGAAAAGATACTGAAGGCGCATGAACTCAAGGAGGAGCTTGCCAAGCAGCTTCCAGGATATATGATCCCATCGCATCTTATGCAGCTTTCGCAGATGCCATTGACCTCAAACGGGAAAATCGACCGTAAAGCGCTGCCTGCACCGGAGGAAGCTATGACATTGGAAGTGGAATATGTCGCGCCGAGAACGCTGCTCGAAATGAAGATCGCCCGCGTCTGGCAGGATACGCTTGGCATTCCGCAGGTTGGCGTAAAGGATAACTTTTTTGAGCTTGGTGGAAACTCCTTAAGTCTGATGAGGCTTGTTCAAGCTGTTTACGATGAAACGGGTATTGAAGTACCGCTGAACCGCCAATTCCATCATTTATCTGTTGAAGCCATGGCTTTCGGGGAGGGGGATCTAGGTCTGGATCAGGGGGGAGACTCCTTCATTAAACTGAATAAGGCAGGAGATTTGAACGTGTTCTGCTTCCCTCCTGGCAGCGGGTTCGGTATCGGTTACCGAGAGCTAGCAAGCAGGCTGGACGGTCGATTCGTGCTCTACGGTATTGATTTTATCGATGATGCTGTCAACAATTATGAGGCTATGCTGAACCGCTATGTGGATGAGATTGTCAGCATCCAGCCCAAAGGACCTTATGTGTTACTAGGTTACTGCTTTGGAGGAAACCTGACGTTCGAGGTAGCCAAAACGATGGAGAAACGAGGGTATTCTGTAACGGACGTACTCATGGTGGACTCGTGGATTAAAGACACGCTGACACCGGCTGAAACGTCGGAGAAAGAGCTTGAAGAAATGCTTGCCGATTTCGAGGAAGAAGAGAAGGAATTAATGAGCAGCCCACTTGTGCGAGAGCGGGTTCATCGGAAGGTCAAGGCAACCTTGACGTATGAAGCACAGCTGATTAATTCCGGCACAATATCGGCCCGGATTTACGAACTGATTGCGAAGGACAGCGAAGCTTTCCGTCTGGAGCATCAGTTGCCGTCTTGGCGGGGGGTAACAACGCAAGCTTATGCTGATTACCGACTGGAAGGTGCGCATGAGGAATTGCTTGAACTCGCGCGCGTAGATGAAACTGCCGTAGTCATCCGGAACATTTTAGAGCAGGTCAAGCGGCAGATTCAAGCGGAGGCTGGGGTGCTGCATGGAAGCTGACCGGCAGCCGCCTGCTCCACAACAAAGCGCGGTGACGTCTTCCAAACGCCAAACTGCCTACGCTACCTGGAAAGCGTTCCGCTGGCTGATGTCCTATGTGAACCGTCACAAAGGTTGGATGATTGTCGGTATCTTGTCCGCGATTGCCGCCGCCGTTATTGAAATATGGACGGGAAGTTTGATTGAGCGGCTGACCACCGAAGCCGAGGAAGGAGCGGGGCCAGTCGTTCTGCAAATCGTGTACACCGTCTTTGTGGTCATCTTGATCGGTGTGCCAGCGAAGTTTTTTATGAGCTTTGGTGTGGAGCGGAGCAGCGCTTCTGCGGTGCAGGATATTCGTAACCATGTTATGCATCATATCGGCAAACTCCGGGTCTCCTATTTGGAAAAGCAGCACTCGGGTGACGTGTTGTCGCGGATGAACAATGACCTGCAGCTCATCCAGCAGTTTATGATTCGGGATCTAGCCCAGTGGTTCTATCATCCACTATTGTTCATCGGCTGTTTCTCCTATTTGATCTACCTCCAATGGGAGCTAATGCTGTACAGCCTGCTGTTATTTCCTTTAGCGCTGTTCGTTTCCCAATGGATCGGCAAGCAGCTGGAACGGTTGACGGAAGAAGCTCAGACCAACATGGGCCGAATGAACGTTAACCTTCAGGATACGCTTGGGGGTATGCCTATTGTAAAAAGCTACCTGTTATCCGGCATGTTATCCCGTTCCTACCAAGTGCTACTGCAATTGACAGCTCAAAAAAAGCTGGCCGTGAAAAAGCGTGAAGCCTGGGTCAACCCACTTCTTTCCACGCTGATGATCAGTCCTATCATTTTCGCTGTCAGTTACGGAAGCTATTTAATCTATCAAGGGCAGCTTGGTGCGGGAGAGCTGGTTGCCTTCCTATACTTGCTGAATCTGTGTCTGGAGCCGCTGGAGCATATTCCCGAGCTCATCACGCGCACATTCGAAATGACCGGTGCCCTGAGAAGGGTCTCCGACATCGTAGAGCAACCGATCGAAACGGAAAATGGCCGTTCTCTTCCGAGAACAAGTGCAGCACCTATCGATTTTCAGAACGTAACCTTTGGGTACGAGGAAAACTCCCCGATCCTGCGGAATGTTAGCTTCTCCGTGCCGGAAGGAAAGACGATTGCGCTTGTTGGAGCGAGCGGTGGAGGAAAGAGCACGGTATTTAAACTTGTATGCGGTTTTTATCCGCTTCCGGAGAATCAAGGCGAGATCCGCGTATTCGGCAGCCTAATCGAAGGAGCCGATCCGGAGCAGCTTCGGTCACATTTTTCGGTGGTCACTCAGGATTCCTATTTGTTTAGCGGCACGATCGCTGAAAATATCGGCTATGGGCGGGAAGAAGCATCGATGGACGAGATCATTGAAGCAGCCAAAGTAGCCCAGGCACATTCTTTCATTATGCAGCTTCCCGGCGGTTATCAGACGTATGTCGGAGAGCGTGGAGGTTTCTTATCTGGCGGTCAGCGCCAGCGTATCGCCATGGCTAGGGCTTTTCTGAAGAATGCTCCCATTCTGCTGCTAGATGAGCCAACATCGGCTCTTGATCCGGAGTCTGAAAGTGCGGTTCAGGAAGCGCTGGGTGTATTGATGAAGCAAAGAACGACGATGGTTATTGCCCACCGGCTGTCTACGGTACAAAGTGCAGACGAGATTTGGGTCATGGAACAAGGAAAACTTGTGGAAAAGGGTACTCATGAACAATTACTGGAGATGAAGGGACTGTATGCCCAGTCGTACTACCAGGAATTTACCGAGTCTGCCGAACGCAGGGAGGTGGCGTACATATGAAAAAGAGCGGACGACTCTCGCAAGTGAAAGAACTCGGCTACTTGTTAACCTTTATGAACCGCAAGCAAAAAGCGCAGTACGCCACAGGCCTTGCTGTAACGGCGCTCACCCAGACATTGTTCCTAATCGCCTTCAGTCTGGTCGTACATAACTTGGTTGATTTTGCCGTATCCCGAGATACATCTCTAATGGTGAATGCTTTTATTATTTTAGGTGCGGCGTTGTTCCTGGAAAATATAATTTCTCCCTGGTTCATTTATTTGTACCAGCGTAGTGTCGAATTGACGGTGCTGAATATTCGCGAGCGTCTGTATGACAAACTGTGCCGGGTGCGGCCGAGATTCCTGGAGCAGACACACCATGGGGACTTGCTTTCGCGAGTGAACAATGACGTAACGACCGTTGAGTTTACATTCTCGCAGGTTTATTTTGTGTTGCTGCTTCAAGTTGTCTTTTGCATTGGCTCGATTGCCTCCATGGTGTTGATCGATTGGCGGTTTGCCGGCGTATCCTTCGTCATACTGCTATTATCCTCCGTGGTCAGCCTGAAATTTGCGCGAGACATTCGCATCTTGTCCGAACAAGGTTTGAAAACACTCGGTAAAATGACCGAAAAATTCAAAGATTTTATGGGCGGTATTCAAATGGTGAAGCTGTTCCGCATCCGCACGATCTACAGCCAGTACGAGACGTTGAACGAACAAATGGCACAGACGCTTCGGCAAACGGCTAAGAAGAACGGCATGCAGGCAGCGGTGAACCATTTTATCAGCTATGTTACGTTCTGCGGCATTATCGTCATCGGCAGTCTCCTGTATGCCTACGGAATGATGGGCATGGGAAGCGTCGCTGCCCTGGCGGTTCTGCAAGTGAATCTGACACATGCCTTGTTGAACTTGGGGACGGTTCTGTCGATGACCCAAAATTCACTCGCTGGTGCTCACCGGATTCAAGAGGTGTTAAGGGAGGAAGAGGAACCGGAGCGTCTGGGATCTCCTCACAGCGAACTTGTGTCTGAGGCTGCAGTGGAATTTCGCGATGTGGAATTTTCCTATCAGGCGGATAAAAAGGTGCTTGTAAACATGTCCATGCAAGTGTTTCCCGGTCAGGTTGTTGCGATCGTGGGAGCCAGCGGCAGCGGCAAAAGTACGCTGATCAAGCTGTTACTCGGCTTTTATCCTGTGGACAGCGGTGAAATTTTGCTTCAAGGCAAACCGTTTGGTCATTACACGCTGGACGAAATTCGCAGGCAGATTGCATACGTTCCGCAGGAACCGTTTTTGTTTACCGGCACGATTGAGGAAAACATCCGCTACGGTAACCCGGACGCATCAGAAGAAGAAGTGGTCGAAGCAGCCAAAGCGGCATATGCTCATCATTTTGTTCAGGAACTTCCTGAACAATATAAAACTCCGGTGGGAGAGAGGGGAGCCTCATTATCGGGCGGACAAAGGCAGCGCATTGCAATCGCCCGGGCGATTCTCAAAAACGCCCCAATTTTGCTGCTGGACGAAGCGACTTCCGCACTGGATAACGAATCCCAGCATTGGGTACAACAGGCCCTGAATGTTTTGATGAAGGGGCGCACCACGATTCTGATTGCTCACCGTCTCAGCACGGTGGAACATGCAGATTTAATTAGTGTAATGAATCAAGGGACGATCGTCGAACGGGGTCGCCATCAGGATCTGCTGGCGCTCGGGGGTTATTATGCTCGGCTTTACGGTTAGCTTATCTACAAACAATCTCTAAAACGGGAGTGTGTCGATGTGAGAGAGAATGCCAACAAGCAATATGGATTAACGCAAGCCCAGCGCCGAATATGGTTCATGGAGATTATGAATCCGGGTACGTCCATCACGATGCTTTCTGCTACCTACCAAATTACGGGTGAGATCGACACACAGCTTCTGGAGCAAGCAGCAACAGAGATCGTCAAAACCTATGATGCTTTCCGAATCCGCCTTGGTGGGGATTTGCAAAATCCAACGCAGTGGTTTGAAGAGCCGGAGAATGTGCAAGCAAGAATAAGCCGACTCGAAATAGGCACAACCGAACAATTTTATGCATGGGTGAATGAATTAAGCGAAAAGCCGGTCAGTGTGTTTGATGAACACCTTCACCAATTTACGATGATTCTTTTTGCGAACGGTCAGGTATGGCTTAATTTGACGATAAATCATATCATCGCTGACGGTCTGTCTGTTAATGCGTTGCTGCATGCAGTAATGGAGAAATATCTGGAACTGCGTACAGCCAAAGACGAAGATAGAGGCAAAGGCGAAAGTAAAGGCATCTCGGGAAGTGGCCAGGCCCCTTCCTATCTGCATTATATCTCTGCGGAGCGTGATTATGAGCATTCGGCGCGTTATCAAAAAGGTAAAGAATACTGGCTGAAGAAGTATAACACTTTGCCTGAAACGACCGGTATTAAATCAGTTCCGCCATTCTCCATCGGCAGCGAATCCAATACAATTGCCATCAGATTGGACGGTTCCCGGTATGAACGCATTCTGGCCTTCAGTGAACAACATCAGGTCAGTTTATATACATTATTTTTGTCCGCGATGTACGCCTTATTGTACAAACTGACCGATAGCACCGATGTTCCAGTCGGCACGGTTTTTGCCAATCGGACCAGCAAGAAGGAAAAAGAAACCATAGGCATGTTTGTCAGCACCGTAGCTACACGCATTCATCTAAATCCAGACGAGCACGTGCTTTCTTTGATTCACAAGGTTGCCAAGGAAAATACAGCGGATCTTCGGTATCAAAAATATCCATATAATCAGTTAATTCAGGATTTGCGAGAAAAACATGGTCGAAACGATCTTTCGGAACTGTTCCGTACGTCTCTGGAATATCTTCCTCTGAAAATTGAGGAATACGAAGAAATCAAAGTACGTCTGGAAGCTCACTTCGCTAGGCATGAAATGGATGATTTATTGCTGCGCTTCGACCATATGTTGAATGAAGGCCATGTCATTCTCCATGCTTCCTATCGTACTGGCCTGTTTGAGACGACCGAGATTGATCGGATTATCGAACAGTATGTAACTGTTCTGGATCAGTTTGTTCAGACGCCGGAACTCGCGGTGCGCGAAATTTCCCTGCTGAGTGATGAGGAGAGACAGCGTATTCTTCACGTGTTTAACCCTTCGGTGGCAGAACTGAACGAAGGCGAAGCATTTCATCGGTATGTTGAAAAGTTTGCCCGGGAAACTCCGGATCATCCGGCAGTTGTTTACATGAACGAACAGCTGACCTATAGCGAATTGAATGAACGCGCCGATCGGCTGGCTGTTCTTCTTCGCGAACAGGGCGTGGGAAGGGAAACGATTACAGGTATTTGGGCGGAACGTTCGGTGGAGCTGCTGGTCGGAGTGCTCGCTGTTTGGAAAGCTGGTGGAGCCTACGTACCACTGGATCCTGATTATCCGGCGGAGCGGATTGAATTCATGCTCGGTGATAGTAATGCTTCGGTGCTGCTTACGCAGCGTCATCTGTTGGAGCGTGCTGAAGGGTGGTTAGCCGATGAGCGTCTGAAGCTTCAAGCTGTCTATGCACTGGACGATGAAGAAATTTATAACGGACAGGCTCTAAGTGTGAAATTTGAATCTACTGACAGTGCGCCGCAAGATTTGGCTTATGTGATCTACACCTCGGGAACGACAGGACGCCCGAAAGGTGTCATGATCGAGCACGGTAGTCTCTTAAATACGGCAGACGCGTATCGTCGAGAATATCGATTGGATCAGTTCCCGGTGCGGCTGCTGCAGCTGGCCAGTTTCTCGTTTGATGTATTCGTCGGAGACATCGCACGTACGCTGTATAACGGCGGCACGATGGTGATCGTGCCGAAGGATGACCGAATTGACCCAAATCGTTTACATGGCTGGATTCGGGATCAAAATATTACGGTATTTGAATCAACGCCTGCGCTCATCCTGCCGTTCATGCAGCATATTTATGATGAAGGGCTGGATGTTAGCACCATGGAGTTGTTGATTACCAGCTCGGACGCTTGCAGTGTTACCGATTACCGTATACTGCAGGAAAGATTCGGCAGACAATTCCGCATCATTAACAGCTACGGTGTTACCGAAGCGGCCATTGACAGCAGCTTTTACGATGAGCCGCTGGATAAACTGCCGTCATCGGGTCATGTGCCGATTGGCAAAGCTTGGCTGAACGCCCGATTTTACATTGTTGATGCCGCGTTAAAGCCAGTGCCTGTAGGCGTTCCAGGTGAACTTGTCATCGGAGGTACAGGGGTTGCGCGCGGGTACTGGAACCGTCCGGATTTAACTGCCGAGAAGTTTGTGGACAGCCCTTTTGTACCGGGTGAACGTCTGTACCGGACAGGCGATTTGGCTCGCTGGCTGGAAGACGGTAATGTCGACTTCATTGGCCGGATCGACTACCAGGTGAAGATTCGCGGGTTCCGAATTGAACTTGGCGAAATTGAAACAGCTCTGCTGCGTTTCCCAGGCGTCAAGCAAGCTGTAGTGACCGACCGTATGGATGAGCAGGGGCAAAAGTATTTATGCGGTTACGTGGCAAGTGACGCTATCTTGCAGCCAAGCGATCTGCTGCTCCAATTGAAGCAAGATTTGCCGGCTCATATGATCCCGGCACGGCTGATGTCTCTGGATAAGCTTCCGCTCACGCCGAATGGAAAAATTGACCGTAAAGCGCTCCCTGAACCGACCGGAACGGTGGAAGTAGGCCATGAGCATGTGGCTCCACGTACCACGCTGGAAACAAGACTTGCACTTATTTGGCAGCAGGTGCTAGGTATTACACGAGTTGGAGTCCATGACGATTTCTTTGAGCTGGGTGGTCATTCCTTGCGAGCCTCCTCGCTGGTGTCCAAGATTCGGAGAGAGCTGCAAGTCGAGGTTCCACTGCGGGAGATTTTCCGTTATACGACGATAGAGCAACTTGCTCAGAGAATCAGCGGGTTAAGGCAGCAGGAGGCGTATGAGATTACGAAGGCGGCTGAGGCCGAGTACTATCCAGTTTCATCTGAGCAAAAGCGTCTGTATGTATTGCGTCAGCTTAACGGAGCTGAGCGTAGTTACAATATGTCGGCGGCGCTTCTTCTCGAAGGTGTGTTGGATCATACGCGCGTTCAGCAAGCGTTCCGGGCTCTGATTCAGCGCCATGAGACGCTGCGTACCGGGATCGAACAGGTTCAGGGTGAGCTTGTGCAGCGCATCTATGATGAGGTGGAGTTTTCTGTAGATTTTTTGCAGGCGAGCGAGCAGGAATTGGATCAAGTAGTAGAAGCCTATTATCGCCCGTTTGATCTGACCAAGCCACCTCTTCTCCGCATCGGCCTGATCGCAGTCACCGAGGATCGTCACATTCTGCTGTTCGATATGCACCATATCGTCTCGGACGGCATTTCGACGGCGTTGCTCTTCGACGAGTTCAGCCGCCTGTATCGGGGCGAGGAGCTGGCTCCACTGCACATTCAATACAAAGATTATGCTGTTTGGCAGCATTCTGAAGCCTATGAACGGTTGCTCCAGCCGCAGAAGGAGTATTGGTTGCAACAGTTGTCGGGCGAGCTCCCGATCTTGGAGCTGCCGACGGACTTCCCGCGGCCTGCGGTGCAAAGTTTTGACGGCCGCACCGTGAAGTTTAATATCGGAAAAGAGCGGACGGAGAAGCTGAAAGAACTGGCTGCACGGACAGGCACGACCCTGTATATGGTTCTGCTATCGGCTTACTCCATCCTGATGCATAAATATTCTGGTCAGGAAGATCTAATCGTGGGAACACCCATTGCCGGAAGAACGCAGGAAGAAGTGCAGCCGATCGTGGGCATGTTTATCAATACGCTGGCTATTCGCAGTCGTCCGGAGCGTTCCAAGTCGTACCTTTCGTACCTTGAAGAAGTTAAAGACATCACGCTGGGGGCTTTCGAACACCAAAATTATCTTTTTGAAGATTTGGTGGAAAGTCTTCATATTCCGCGTGCGACCGGCCGGAATCCAATCTTTGATACGTTCTTCTCCCTGCAAAATACAGAGAACGAGCAAATTGTTATCGAGGGGCTGGAGCAATCGTTTTATCCACTGGAAAACCGAACGTCCAAATTCGAGCTGCTCTTGGATATTTCGGAGCTGGACGGTCAGCTTGAGTGCCGGTTGGAGTATGCTACAGCTTTGTATAAACAGGAGACGGCTGAACGATTCGCCAGACATTACGACAAGTTGCTTGAAACTATTGCAGCGGCACCGGGCGGAAATATTGCCTCTCTTGAAATGCTCAAGGAGGAGGAAATCCGCGAGCTGGTGCGTGGTTTCAATAATTCGCAGGCAGACTACCCACGTCAGCAGACGATTCACAGCTTGTTCGAAGAAAAGGCAGAGCTATACCCAAATAACGTAGCCGCCGTCATGAATGAGCGAGAGCTGACCTACCGCGAGCTGAACGAGAGATCCAACCGGCTTGCGCGGAAGCTGCGTGAGGCAGGAGTCCACGCGGATCAACTGGTAGCGATTTTGGCTGAACGTTCGCTTGATATGGTCGTCGGTATTCTTGCGATCCTCAAAGCGGGCGGCGCCTACGTGCCTGTCGATCCCGACTACCCGGAGGAGCGCATCCGTTTCATGATCGAGGATTCGGGCGCACCGTTATTGCTAATTCAACAGCACCTGCACGAGAAGACCGACTTTGCAGGAACGCGTCTCGAATTAGACGATTTCGTTTGGAGTGACAGCGGGGCGGACTCCGCAGATGCTCTGTATGCTTCGAACCTGGAGCCGATTTCCGGGCCGAGCAACTTGGCCTATGTCATCTACACGTCGGGAACGACCGGCAGACCGAAAGGGACGTTGATCGAGCATAAAAATGTTGTACGTCTCCTGTTCAACGACAAGAATCTGTTCGACTTCGGAGCATCAGATACATGGACGTTGTTCCACTCGTTCTGCTTTGATTTTTCCGTCTGGGAAATGTATGGAGCATTGTTGTACGGAGGAAAGTTGGTCATCGTACCCCCACTTACTGCGAAGAATCCGTCTGATTTTCTGACGCTGTTAGGCCGTGAACAGGTTACGATTTTGAATCAGACGCCAACGTACTTCTACCAGCTGCTGCGTGAGGCACTATCGGATCATCCATATGATTTGCGGATTCGCAACATCATCTTCGGGGGCGAAGCGCTCAGTCCGTTGTTGCTCAAGGGTTTCAAGACCAAGTACCCGGAGACGAAGCTAATTAACATGTACGGCATTACCGAGACAACGGTTCACGTGACGTATAAGGAGATTACGTGGGTTGAGATGGAAGCGGCAAAGAGCAATATCGGTAAGCCGATCCCAACCCTGAGCGTGTATGTTCTGGATGAAAATCGTCGTCCTGTGCCCATCGGCGTTGCGGGCGAGATGTATGTGGCTGGAGAAGGTCTGGCGCGAGGGTACCTGAACCGACCGGATCTGACGGCGCAGAAGTTTGTTGATTCCCCGTTTGCGGAGGGGGAGAAACTGTACCGCTCGGGTGATTTGGCTGCTTGGTTGCCAGACGGCAACATCGAATACCTAGGCCGGATTGACCATCAGGTGAAAATCCGCGGGTATCGGATCGAGCTGGACGAAATCGAGACACAGCTTCTGAATGTCGAAGGCGTGGAAGAAGCAGTAGTGCTTGCTCGTGAGGACGGTGGGGGAGAAAAGGCGCTTGTTGCTTACTATGTGGCGAACCGCATGCTGACGGTCAGCGAGATGAGAACCTCGCTAGCTCAGGAAATGCCAGGATATATGATCCCGTCATACTTCGTGCAGATGGAGTGTATGCCGCTGACGTCGAACGGTAAGGTGGATCGCAAAGCACTACCAGAGCCGCAAGACGGCATGGAAACGGGCGTTGAATTCGTAGCGCCACGTAACCGGACAGAGGCTCTGCTTGTGAAGATCTGGGAGGATGTACTGGGTTACTCTGGTATTGGTGTCCTGAACAATTTCTTTGAGCTTGGAGGCCACTCCTTGCGTGCGACAAGCCTTGTCAGCAAGATTCGGAAGGAAATGAATGTCGAACTTCCGCTGCGTGATGTGTTCCGCTATATGACGGTAGAGTCGATGGCCGAGGCTATTGCCAGTTTGGAAGAATCGCAACATATCTCGATTCCGAAAGCGGAAGAGAAAACGTACTATCCGGTTTCCTCTGCTCAAAAAAGGTTGTACGTCCTGCACCAGTTGGATAGCTTGGAGCTGAATTACAACCTCCCAAGTGCCTTGCAATTGGAAGGCACTTTGAACGAGGTCAAAGTGGAAAAGGCACTGAATACTTTGGTGGCCCGTCACGACATGCTGCGTACCGGTTTTGAGATCGTAGACGGGGAGCCGGTTCAGTATATTTTTCCGCTCACAGCTTTCAAGATAGAGAAGGTTCAAGCAAGTGAAGATCAGGTGGCGGCTATTCTTGAAGGTTTCATTCAGCCGTTTGACTTGACTCGGCCACCTTTGCTGCGTGCCCTGTTAATCGAACTGGAGTCAGAAAAGTTCTTGCTTGCGCTGGATATTCATCATATTGCTTCCGATGGCCTCTCTATGGACGTGCTGCTGCGTGAATTCGTGCGGCTATACAATGGAGAAGAATTGCCAGAGCTGCGGATCCAATATAAGGATTATGCTGTTTGGCAGCAATCTGAGGAGCAACGTCAGCACATTAAACAACAGGAGGAATACTGGCGCGGGGTGTTCGGCTCAGAGCCTCCGGTTCTTGAACTGCCTCTCGACTTTTCTCGCCCGGCCGTTCAGCAGTTTGACGGTCAAACGCTCACGTTTACGCTGGATGCGGAGAAAAGTGAAGCTCTTAAACGGCTTGCTGGTAATTCGGGGGCGACGCTGTATATGCTCCTGCTCGCTGCATATTCCGTATTGCTTCATAAATATGCGGGACAGGAAGATATCGTGGTTGGCACACCGATTGCTGCTCGTTCTCACGCTGATCTACAGCCGATTATCGGTATGTTTGTTAATACGCTGGCTCTTCGCTTGGAACCAGCTGCGGAGCAAACGTTTGTGGATTATTTACAGAAAGTGAAGGAAACGACGCTTGGAGCCTACGAACACCAGGATTATCCGTTCGAAGAACTGGTGGAAGCTCTTCAGGTGAGCCGGGACTTAAGCCGGAATCCGCTGTTTGATACGATGTTTTCATTGCAAAAGCACGAAAGCCTGGATTTAACCCTTGAAGGTCTGCAATGGTCGCTGTATGACATTGAGGAAAAAACAGCAAAGTTTGATCTTAGCTTGGATATTGTGGAAGCGGGTAACGAATTGGTTTGCAAGGTTGAGTATGCTACTTCGTTGTTCAGACAGGAAACGATGGTAAGGCTAGCGGGTCATTACGAGCAGCTTTTGGCGTCGATTCTGGCTCAGCCGAGTTCGCGGATTTCGGACTTGGATATCCTGATGGACAACGAAAAACATGATCTGCTGGTCGGTTTTGACGTATCGTCTGCGGCTCTTGCGAAGCAATCCGCGGCAGAGGGTACAGGTCTGGAAGCTCATGAGTCGTGGAGAGAGAGAACGTTCCACGAGCTGTTCGAGGAGCAGGTAAAACGCACTCCGGGAGCGTTGGCGGTTGTCTACGAAGACAACAAGCTGACGTATGCGGAGCTAAACGCCAAAGCGAATCGTCTGGCATATGTACTACGGGCGCACGGCGTGAAGCCGGAGCAGGTGGTCGGCATTCTTGCCGGTCGTTCGGCGGAGTTATTGATCGGGGTAATCGCGGTATGGAAAGCGGGCGGTGCTTATGTGCCGCTTGATCCAGACTATCCGGCGGAGCGGATTGAGTACATGCTCTCGGACAGTGGGGCATCGGTGTTGCTCACACAAACCTGCCTTTTGGAGCAAGCGGAAGCTTGGCACAAAGATGGAACTCTAGCGCTGCAAACGGTGCTTGCACTTGATGATACAGCGACGTATAGCCTCGGAGTATCTGAAACGGCTGTGAGCTTACAAGCTGTGGGTGAAGTATGCGCAGCGCAAGAGGCTTTGGCACAAGCGGAGACGGTTGCTGCGGAAACGTCTGTCACGGCAGAAGCCGAGCAAAGCGCACTATCGGCAGATTTTGTGTCGAATCTGGCGAATGTGAACAAGCCAGCCGATTTGGCTTACGTTATCTACACCTCCGGTACGACGGGCCGTCCGAAGGGCGTGGCGGTGGAACACCGCAGCCTGATGAATACGGCGGCGGGATACCGCCGGGACTACCGCTTGGATCAGTTCCCGGTCCGGCTGCTACAGCTCGCGAGCTTCTCGTTTGATGTGTTCGTCGGTGACATTGCGCGGACGCTTTACAACGGTGGAACCATGGTCATTGTGCCGAAAGACGACCGGATTGATCCAACCCGACTCTACGGCTGGATTCATGATTACGCCGTGACGGTGTTTGAATCAACCCCAGCGCTGATCATGCCGTTCATGGAGCATGTGTACGCCGAGGGTCTGGATCTCAGTTCGATGGAGTTGCTGATTACAAGCTCGGATGCGTGTAGCGTAGCGGATTACCGCAACTTGCAGGAGCGCTTCGGCTCGCAGTTCCGTATTATTAACAGCTATGGCGTAACAGAGGCGGCAATTGATTCGAGCTTCTATGACGAGCCGCTGGAACAGTTGCCGAAGACAGGCAGTGTGCCGATTGGGAAAGCATGGCTGAACGCCAAGTTTTACATTGTGGATGCGAATCTGAAGCCGGTGCCTATTGGAGTTCTCGGCGAGCTGGTGATCGGCGGGGCGGGGGTGGCCCGTGGTTACTTGAACCGCCCGGATTTGACAGCAGAGAAATTTGTAGATAGCCCGTTCGCCGCTGGAGAGCGGCTGTACCGGACAGGTGACCTGGCGCGCTGGATGCCGGACGGTAACGTGGACTTCATCGGCCGGATCGACAACCAGGTGAAAATTCGCGGTTATCGAATCGAGCTTGGTGAGATTGAAGCGGCCATGAAAAATGTTGCTAACGTGCGTCAGACCCTTGTCATTGATCAGACGGATGAGCGGGGGCAGAAATATTTGTGCGGGTATGTCGTAGCGGATTCCAGCTTTGATCTGGAGGAGCTTGTGGCTCATCTGGACGCTGTGTTGCCTTCCCATATGGTGCCTTCGCGTATTATGCGCCTGGATCAGATGCCACTTACGCCGAACGGCAAGATCGACCGCAAAGCGCTACCTGTACCGGAAGGAAGCATTCGCACCGAGGCTGCATACAAGGCGCCTCGTACTCCTGCTGAGCAAGCCCTTGCGTCGGTCTGGCAGTCCGTGCTGGGTTTGGATCAGGTTGGCACGATGGACAATTTCTTTGCGCTCGGCGGCGATTCAATCAAGGCTTTGCAAGTATCGTCCCGTCTTTTGCAAGCGGGGTACAAGCTGGTCATGAAAGATTTGTTCCATTATCCAACGATCTCTGCCCTTAGTTTGCAGCTGCAAACGGCGGAGAGAACGGCAAGTCAGACCGAAGTGACGGGGGAGGTCATCCTAACTCCGATTCAGCGCTGGTTCTTTGAACAAAATCCGGTCGATGTGCATCACAGCAATCAGGCGTTCATGCAGTTCTCCCAGCATGGCTATGACGAAGGTGCCTTACGCCAAGTGGTGCATCAGCTTGTCATACATCATGATGCTCTTCGTACGGTTTACCGCCAAAGCGAGAACGGCTATACCGCCTGGAACCGCGGCGCCGGGGAGAACGAAGTTCTGTTCGATCTGGAAGTTGTCGATTTCAAGGAAGCCCATAACGTGAAAGAAGCGGTAGAAGCTAAGGCGAATGACATTCAAGCGAGCATTGATCTGGAAAACGGCCCGCTTGTGAAGCTCGGCTTGTTCCGCTGTGATGACGGCGACCACTTGCTCATCGCGATTCACCACTTGGTCGTAGACGGTGTATCCTGGAGGATTCTTCTTGAGGATTTTGCTACTGGCTATGAGCAGGCACAGCAAGGGCAACCGATCCGTCTGCCGCTCAAAACGGATTCCTTCCAAACGTGGGCTAAACAGCTTGCTGATTATGCGAGCGGCTCGGCGATGGAAAGCGAAAGAGAGTATTGGCAGCATATCGAGCAATTGAGCTATGAGCCACTGCCGAAAGATTTTGAACAAGGCAAATCCAAGCTGCAGAACAGCGGGCTCGTGACCGTTCGCTGGTCGGCGGAGGAAACGCAGCAGCTGTTGAAACAGGCACACCGTGCCTACAATACGGAAATGAACGATCTGCTGCTTGCGGCGCTTGGCCTCGCGGTAAAAGATTGGAGCGGTCTGGACCGCGTGCTGGTGAATCTCGAAGGCCACGGCCGGGAAGAACTTTTGCCAGATGTAGACATTACGCGCACAGTTGGCTGGTTTACAAGTCAGTTCCCTGTCGTTCTCGAGCCTGGTCATGCTCAGGCACTTGGTCATCAGGTGAAACAAGTAAAAGAAAGCTTGCGCCGCATCCCGAACAAAGGAATCGGCTACGGCATTCTGCGTTATATGTCGACACCGCGTGAAAACGAACGCTTTGCTTTGGAACCAGAGATCAGTTTTAACTATTTGGGTCAGTTCGACGAGGATTACGAAAGCAGCGGCTCCCAGCCGTCTCCGTTTAGTCCAGGCTCTGATTCAAGCCCCAATGCTGTGATGGATTTTGTCCTTGATATCAACGGGATGGTGTCGGAAGGAATATTGGAACTCACGATTCGTTATGGGGAAACTCAGTATCAACGGGATACGGTAGAACGTCTGGGCACCCTGCTTCATTCGAGCTTGCTTGAAGTCATCCGTCATTGCGTATCCAAAGAACGGCCGGAGCTTACGCCTAGTGACGTGCTGCTTCAAGATGTGACGGTGGAGGAACTGGATCGGTTGGCTGAACAAACGGCGAAACTAGGTGAACTGGAGAATGTATACACCCTGACTCCGTTACAAAAAGGGATGTTGTTCCACAGCTTACTGGATGCCGATTCGGAAGCTTACTTCGAACAGGTAACCTTTGATCTGCACGGAAGCCTCAATGTTGAAGCTTTTACAAAAGGACTGGATACGCTAGTGCAGCGAAATGAGGCGTTACGGACCAACTTTATTACCGGCTGGAGAGACGAGCCCATTCAAGTGGTATTCCGCGAGCGGAAGTGTGAAGTGTACTTCGAAGATATTCGCTTCGTAAGCGACGAAGACCCGGAGAAAATGATAGCCGATTTTGTCAGCGCAGATAAAGCGAACAAATTCAATTTGGCTCAAGGCTCTCTGATGCGCGTTACCGTTTTACGCACGGGGGATGAGTCCTATCATGTGATCTGGAGTCACCATCACATTTTGATGGACGGCTGGTGTATGTCTTTCATGATTAAGGAAGTGTTCGACACTTACTTCGCGTTTCAGGAGAATTGTACGGCGGAGCTTCCTCCGGTTACTTCAT
This sequence comes from Paenibacillus sp. 2TAF8, assembly GCF_052114825.1. Lineage (NCBI taxonomy): Bacteria > Bacillati > Bacillota > Bacilli > Caryophanales > Paenibacillaceae > Paenibacillus > Paenibacillus sp. 2TAF8. Next base: position 26,413 of record NZ_JBFRFN010000026.1, on the reverse strand, counting down.
ACTCTCGGTATATCGAATGGCTGGAAGCTCAAGATGCTGCGAAAGCCGCACGTTACTGGTCAGACTATTTGGCAGGTTACGATCAGCAGACCAAGCTACCTCAGGAGAAAACGCAGCTGAAGCAGGGCGCTTTTGAAGCAGCTGAAATGGATGTGGAGCTCAGCAAGGAACTGACGGGGCAAATTGAGCGAGTAGCACGCCAGCAGCAGGTGACACTTAATACGTTCATGCAGACCATATGGGGCCTGGTTTTGCAGATATACAACAACAGTGAAGATGTCGTATTCGGCTCGGTCGTATCCGGTCGTCCAGCGGAAATTCCGGGCATCGAAAGCATGATCGGTCTGTTTATTAATACGATCCCGGTTCGTATCCAAGGCAAAGCCGAGGAGACTGTAGCCAATATCTTGAGGAAAACCCAGGATCAAGCGCTGGCATCAGGAGCTTACGAAACGTTCCCGCTGTTCGAAATTCAGTCGCTGAGTGAGCAAAAGCGCGACTTGATTAACCATATTATGGTCTTTGAAAATTATCCGATGGAAGAACAAATTGAACAGGTCGTCGGCGGAGACAAAGAAGCGCTGAAAATCGCTAATATCCAGTCACCGGAGCAAACAAACTACGACCTGGACATTACCGTCATTCCGGAAGAGCATATTTTGCTGCGGTTTACGTATAATGCGCTGACGTACAGAGAGGAAGACATCAAGGCGATCCATAGTCATTTTGCCCGGGCACTGGAGCAGGTTGCGGCTAACCCGAACATGCGTGTGAACCAGTTGGAGCTTTTGACTGCGGCGGAAAAAGAACAAATTCTTGGTGCGTTTAACCCTACGCTACCGGAAACAGAAGAGGCTCCTATGGCTACGTTCCATCGTCTGTTCGAGGAACAGGCGCAACGTACGCCTGAATCGGAGGCTGTCGTGTACGAAAACGACAGGCTGACATATGCGGAGCTGAACGAGCGGGCGAACCGTTTGGCGGCTACACTGCGTGCCAGCAGCATCGGCCGTGAGTCCATCGTTGGTATTTTTGCCGAACGTTCGGTGGATTTGCTGGTAGCTGTGCTGGCCGTCTGGAAAGCAGGAGGGGCCTATGTACCGCTTGACCCGGATTATCCGGCAGACCGCGTACGATTCATGCTTGAAGACAGCGGAGCGAAGGTACTGCTAACGCAAACGCTGCTGCGAGAACGTGCCGAAACCTGGCTTGGTGAAGAGGAACTTGCACTGGAAGCGGTGCTGTACCTCGACGACGAAGCGGCGTACAGTGAGGAGCGGGCAAATGCACCGATGGATTCTGGTATGGCGTCAGGAGCTGTTTCAAGCTTGGTTTCTAACATGGCCTCCGACAGCATTTCCGACAAGCTGACAGGTGTTGTGAAGAATAAAGGTAATGCGAGTCATCCAGATGTTGTTGATGTTGCTGACATGGACAGTTTCCATGAAGCACGTCCAGAGGATCTGGCATATGTAATCTATACATCGGGAACAACGGGCAAGCCGAAGGGCGTGATGATCGAGCACCGCAGTCTGGTGAACACGGCCGCGGGATACCGTCGGGAATACCGGTTAGATCAGTTCCCGGTGCGGTTGTTGCAGCTCGCCAGTTTCTCGTTTGATGTGTTCGTGGGCGATATTGCGCGCACACTGTACAACGGAGGCACAATGGTAATTGTGCCGAAGGACGACCGGATTGATCCGTCTCGTCTGCATCACTGGATTGAGCAGGAGCAGGTGACCATTTTTGAATCGACGCCAGCGCTGATTGTGCCGTTTATGGAATATGTGCATGAGCAGGGGCTGAATATGAGTGGGATGGAGCTTTTAATTACAAGTTCGGACAGTTGCAGTGTCGCGGATTACCGAACCTTGCAGGAACGTTTTGGATCATTGTTCCGAATCATCAATGCTTACGGTGTAACGGAAGCGGCGATTGATTCCAGTTTCTACGATGAGCCAATGGAAATGTTGCCACAGACAGGGCATGTACCTATCGGTAAAGCGTGGTTAAATGCGAAGTTTTACATCGTGGATGCGCACCTGAATCCGGTGCCAGTCGGTGTGCTAGGCGAACTGGTTATCGGCGGAATTGGGGTCGCGCGCGGATACTTGAACCGTCCAGAGCTGACCGAAGAGAAGTTCGTAGACAGTCCATTCATCACGGGTGAGAGGTTGTACCGCACAGGAGACTTGGCGCGGTGGATGGGAGACCGCAACGTGGATTTCATTGGCCGAATCGACAACCAGGCGAAAATTCGGGGATACCGGATCGAGACAGGCGAAATTGAAGCGAAGCTACTCAACGTTAGTGCTGTGAAGGAAGCTGTCGTTGTTGTCAGGGAAGATCAGGAAGGTCAGAAAGCGTTGTGCGCATATTATACAGCAGAAGAAGGTTTGACTGCGCTCGACTTGAAGCAGGCTATTGCCAGCGAGCTACCAGGGTACATGATCCCGTCATATTTCATGGAGCTGGAGTACCTGCCTCTGACGCCAAATGGAAAGATCGACCGTAAGGGTTTGCCTGCGCCGGAAGCGGGAGCAGGCGGAGGACGCGAATACGTGGCGCCGCGTACCGAACTGGAGGTGAAACTGGCTGCCATTTGGCAGGAGGTGCTTGTTCGTGACAAGGCTGTTAGCGTAACGGACAACTTCTTCGATCTCGGCGGACACTCTCTGCGAGCGACGACGCTTGTTAGCAGAATGCATAAAGAACTAGGCATTGAATTCCCTCTTCGTGACGTGTTCAATTACTCGACGGTTGAGGAAATGGCTATGGCTATGGAGCAACTGGAGACCCGTTCGTTTACATCTATTTCTGCTGCGGAACCGAGCGAGTATTATCCGCTCTCTTCGGCTCAGAAACGCCTCTACATCTTGAACCAGCTGGAAGGAGGCGAGCTGAGCTACAACATCCCAGGAGCTATGTTGCTTGAGGGAGATCTCGACCGGCAGCGGTTTGAAGAAGCGTTCCACGGGCTTGTAGCTCGGCATGAAACACTGCGTACCGGCTTTGAGATGGTTAATGGCGAAGCCGTTCAGCGGATTTATGAAGAAGCTGTCTTCCAGGTGGAATATGTGCGGATCAGCGAGGAGCAAACGGAAGAAACAGTGCGCCAATTCATTCGTGCATTTGATCTGGCTCAGCCCCCCCTTCTGCGTGTGGGCCTTGCTGAATTGGCACCGGATCGGCACATTCTGATGTTTGATACGCATCATATCGTATCTGATGGCGTTTCGATGGACGTACTAATCGAGGAGTTCGTACTCCTGTACAGTGGGGAGCCGCTCGAACCACTCCGTATTCAGTACAAAGATTATGCGGTATGGCAACAATCGGACGAGCAGAAAATGCTGCTTGCCAAACAGGAAGCCTACTGGCTCGATATGTTCAGCGGAGAGTTGCCTGTTTTGGAATTGCCGACAGATTATCCACGCCCGGCGATGCAGAGCTACGAGGGTCGTACACTGCAATTGTTTATGAACAGCGAGAAAAGCGAGGGTCTGAAACGGCTTGCTGCTGAGAACGGTGCAACACTGTACATGGTTCTGCTTGCTGGCTATACCATATTATTGCAAAAATATACAGGGCAAGAAGACGTCGTTGTCGGTACGCCGATTGCGGGAAGAAATCATAACGATGTTCAGCCGTTGATCGGGATGTTTGTTAATACCCTGGCCATCCGTAGTTATCCGGCTGCCCGCAAAACATTCCTTGACTACTTGAAGGAAGTCAAGGCGACAACCCTTGGTGCTTTTGAACATCAGAATTATCCGTTTGAGGAACTGGTGGATAAGGTAAACGTGGTTCGCGATTTAAGCCGCAATCCGCTGTTTGATACGATGTTTGCTCTGCAGAATACAGAGAATGTGGAAATTCAGCTTCCCGGACTCCATTTGTCGACGTATGCCAGCGAAGAAATTGTTTCGAAATTTGATTTAAGCCTGGACGTCACAGAGGTTGATGAAGGTTTGGAATACTTGTTTGAATACGCCACGGCTCTTTATAAAACTGAAACCGTGGAGAAATTGGCAGCTCACTATTTGGAACTGCTTGAATCGATTCTCCATAATCCATCGGCGACCATTGCCGAGTTGAACTTGCTGACGGCAGAGGAACAAGAAATTATCGGCGCGTTTAACCCCACACGACCTGAAGGGGAAGCCGTTCCTGCGGCTGCGTTCCACCATCTGTTCGAGGAACAGGCAGAGCGCACGCCGGAAGATACAGCTGTTGTGTACGAGAACGACAGGCTGACGTATGCGGAGCTGAACAAGCAGGCGAATCGTCTGGCGGCTACGCTAAGGATAAGCGGCATCGGCCGCGAGTCAATCGTTGGCATTCTTGCCGAGCGTTCGGTGGACTTGCTGGTGGCCGTGCTGGCTGTCTGGAAAGCAGGCGGGGCGTATGTGCCACTCGACCCGGATTATCCGGCAGACCGTGTACGTTTTATGCTCGAAGACAGCGGAGCGAAGGTGCTACTGACGCAAACGCTACTGCGAGAACGTGCTGAAGCTTGGGTCGTTGAAGAGGAACTGGCACTGGCGAAGGTACTGTATCTGGACGACGAGGAATCGTATAGCGATGAGCGGGCAAATTCGTCGATGGAATCTGGTATAGTTTCGGACTCCGTCTCCGGTAATATCTCCGGCATGGTCTCTAACCTGGTCTCCGACAACGTTTCGGACAAGCTGAAAAGTGCTGCGAACGATGGTGATGCCAGTCGTCCAGATGTTATTGATGTTGCTAATGTTGCTGGCATGGACAGCTTCCATGAAGCTCGGCCAGAGGATTTGGCGTATGTAATCTATACATCGGGAACGACCGGGAAGCCGAAGGGCGTCATGATTGAGCACCGCAGTCTGGTGAACACGGCAGCGGGATACCGCCGGGAATACCGATTGGATGAGTTCCCGGTGCGGTTGTTACAGCTCGCCAGTTTCTCATTCGACGTGTTCGTAGGCGATATTGCACGCACGCTGTACAACGGAGGCACAATGGTGATTGTGCCGAAGGACGACCGGATTGATCCGTCCCGTCTGCACCACTGGATTGAGCAGGAGCAGGTGACCATCTTCGAATCGACGCCAGCGCTGATCGTGCCATTTATGGAATATGTGCATGAGCAGGGGCTGGATATGAGTGGGATGGAGCTGTTGATTACAAGCTCGGACAGCTGCAGCGTAGCGGATTACCGAACTTTGCAGGAACGCTATGGCTCGGTGTTCCGGATCATCAACGCCTACGGCGTGACGGAAGCGGCGATTGACACCAGTTTCTACGATGAACCGTTGACGATGCTGCCGCAGACTGGACATGTGCCAATCGGCAAAGCGTGGCTGAATGCGCAGTTTTACATTGTGGATGCACATCTGAATCCGGTGCCCGTTGGTGTACTTGGCGAGCTGGTTATCGGCGGAGTTGGCGTGGCACGCGGGTACTTGAATCGTCCGGACCTCACAGAAGAGAAATTCGTAGATAGTCCGTTCGCCGAGGGCGAGCGACTGTACCGAACGGGAGATTCAGCTCGTTGGATGAAAGACGGCAACGTGGACTTTATCGGTCGGATCGACAACCAGGCGAAAATCCGGGGGTATCGTATCGAAACGGGCGAAGTCGAAGCGATGATGCTGAGTGTAGGTGGCGTGAAGGAAGCAGTCGTTGTTGTCCGAGAAGATCGGGAAGGCCAGAAAGCGTTGTGCGCTTATTATACAGCGGAAAATGGCTTGACAGCGGCAGAACTGAAGCGGGAGATCTCCAGCGAGTTGCCGGGATACATGATTCCGTCGTACTTTGTGGAGCTGGAGCGACTGCCTTTGACGCCGAATGGGAAAATCGACCGGAAGGCGCTGCCGGCGCCGGAAGGGGGAGCAAGTACAGGCCGCGAATACGTGGCACCGCGCACCGAATTAGAAGCGAAACTGGTTGCCATTTGGCAGGACGTGCTCGGTTCAGTCAAGATTGGCGTAACGGACAATTTCTTCGACCTTGGTGGGCATTCTCTGCGAGCAACGACGCTGGTAAGCAAGGTTCACAAAGCGTTAAGCGTAAACCTGCCGCTGCGTGATGTGTTCCGGCATGCAACCATCGAAACGATGGCCGAATCAATCAGCCAATTGGAGCGACAGGAACATATCTCCATTCCGGTACTAGGCAAGAAGGATTACTATCCGCTTTCCTCCGTGCAAAAACGGTTGTACATCCAGCAACAGATGGAAGGTGCGGAGCTTAGCTACAACATGTCTGGCATGACGGTTCTCGTCGGACGACTGGAAAGGAAGCAATTCGAAGCGGCACTCAAAGGGTTAATTGCTCGTCACGAAATTTTGCGAACGGGCTTCGAAATGGTAGACGGTGAACCTGTGCAACGGATTTATCGGGACTTGGAATTTGCCGTCGAGTATACGAAAGTGACGGAGAGTGAAACCAAGAGCATCGCAGACAGCTTTGTGCGTGTCTTTGATTTGGAGCGGCCACCGCTACTGCGTGTGGGTATAGTTGAGTGGGAAGCAGAACGGCATCTGCTCATGTTGGACATTCATCATATCGTCACGGATGGTATGTCGATGGGCATCATCGTTGAAGAGCTGTTGCGCCTGTATAACGGTGAAACGTTGGAACCACTTCGCATCCAATACAAAGAATTTGCTGCCTGGCAACAGTCCAAACCTGTACAAGAGCGGCTGAAACGTCAGGAAGCTTACTGGCTGGATATGTTAGAAGGTGAACTGCCAACGCTGGAACTGCCAACGGACTTTGTCAGACCAGCCACTCGCAGCTTTGAGGGAGATGTACTTCCTTTCAGCATCGATAAGCTGATGACTGACAACTTGCAGCGCATCGCTGATGAGAATGGTGCTACCCTGTATATGGTACTATCGGCCGCCTATTCCATCCTGCTCAGCAAGTACTCGGGACAAGATGATTTCATTGTAGGCACGCCGGTTTCCGGCCGCACGCATGCTGACCTGGAGCCGCTCATCGGAATGTTTGTCAATACATTGGCGATTCGCCATTATCCATCCGGGGAGAAGACATTCCTCACTTACTTGACCGAAGTCAAGGAAGCGATGCTGGGGGCCTACGACCATCAGGATTATCCGTTCGAGGAGCTTGTGAAAAAGTTGCAGGTGCCGCGAGATCAAAGTCGCAATCCTGTATTCGATGTTATGTTTGCTCTGGAAACGAAGGAAGATAACGTTCAAAGTTTCGGAGAGATCCAGATCGAATCTTATCCGGAAACGCATGCGGTGTCCCAATTTGATCTTACCTTGATCATTTCGTTGCTGGATGAGGGAATGAACGGGCAGTTTGAATATGCCACCAAGTTGTTCACACGCAATCTGATCGACAATTTTGCGCAAGACCTGCTCATGATTATCAGTCAGGTTTGTGAACAGCCTTCTATACTTTTGAAGGATATTTTCTTGAATGGACAATCCGAACAGGAGCAAGATGAGCTAGAGGCTATCGATATTATTTTCTAATCCATTACCCGGTCTGGGTGTATGCCGTAGTTCGTTCGGCACGCATCCTGGGCCGGGTGTTTTATTCCTGCCACATTAAATACACTCCAGCAATCTTAAATAATATCGTCTCAACGATTCCTTCAACATCTCAGGTTCAACAATTTTAACGGAAGCGCCGTAACCTGCAAGGTAACTTACGATGAAGTCTAATTCATGAGGTTCATAGGTTCCCAGGAGCAGATGAACTCCCTCACTTTTTTCAAGACGCATAGACGGGTAGTGATTTTGCTGAAATTGCTCTATGCCAGCCTTGCTGATCTTGCATTGAAACGAGATAGCTTGTTCGGAAGGTTTCCATAAGGATTGGAGATGTTCACTATGTATGTCACCAAGGTGTGCGCAAGGCTCAATATCCGTTAAGACAGCCGAAATGATTCGATCACAGCGGAATACACGATAGACTTTCTTCTCCAGATCGTACGCCTGGCAATACCAGTACCCTTTACTGGCATATAGCGCAATGGGCTGTATAACACGGGTGCTGGTTTTTGTTTTGGAAACGGCTTCTGACGGATCAGGAGTAACTTCCAGATTCTCTTTCGTAGGCTCCTTGTTCTCAAACGAAACGGTGACTTTATTCCGCTCCGTCGCGCTCCTGATTTTTTCAGGATACTCGATCTGAATCACCATTTGCTGTACCGCAGCCTTCAATAGAAGCTCCAGATGAGTACTGTCTTTGATCTGTTCTGTATGTTTAAAGGTGACACGTTGTTGCATAAGATGAATATTCTCTCGTTGTCGATCGGATAACGCTGCCATGAATTTCTCATGCACAGAGTCAAATGTGGTCTGGAAGGGCAGGCTGGTGAAACTGCGAAGAGCCTGCATAGCGAAGTACAGGGCATGGAGCTCATCGGTATTAAAAGAGATCGGAGGTAGCTGCATCTGCTGAAGCAGCCGGTAGCCGCCATAACGTCCATATTCGACATAGATGGGCGCACCCATCTCTTCGAGGGACGCAATGTCCCGCAATGCGGTACGTTTGGATATATGAAATTCTTGCATCAATTCAGGCAGGGTGAAATGTTGTTTTTGATTAATGAAACGAAGCATATGGTGTAAACGTTCAGTCTTTTTCATCTGTCTACATCTCCCTTCTCTCAATGGTGCCGTTAATTGGCACCTTTATTCGTTATAGTGATAAGTGTAAGGCAAACGAATAGAGGAGGCAAACAGAATGAAAGCTGAAGTGATTCCCTTTCTCTCGATGAACGGAGAAGCGGCTAAAGCAATTACATTTTATGAGAAAACGTTGGGTGCAAAGGTATTGTTCCGAAAAAGCTACAAAGAAATGAAGCAAATGAGTCCCGGTTTCACGTATCCTGCAGGGCAGGATGAGTACATTACCCATTCGGTACTGGAGATGGGAGTGAACAAAATCATGATCGCTGAGGACGCAATGGATGCAGAGAGACAATGGGAGCTGGGGAACAGTACATCGCTGTGTATTCAATCCAAGGATCAAGGCCAGATGAATCGACTGTACGAGGCATTGGTACAACATGAGGGAGTGAAGGTACTTGTGCCCTATGAACAGAATGAATTCAGTCCGGGATATGGGATTGTCCGTGATCCGTTTGGTATTGTGATTCAGCTTTGTGTAACGGTACATGATTTTTAAGGTTTGAAGTTTCTAAAGAAGAGCAGGTCATGGTTATCCATAACTTGCTCTTTATTTTGTTTTAATTATCCAGATCATAGCCAGAATATGAAGGTTGTATGTACAACAAAAAATATATTTTGAGATTCATGCAAATTAGTGATCCAAAAGTCCCGATTTCGGGTAACATTACTAGGAGTCAACGCAAGATGCACTGTATAGAACTGCATTCAGTGGTTAAATAGCAAAACCTTATTGACTATGGGACGGATTGTGGGGGATTTAGATGTCTTTATTGGAGACTGGGCGGCAAGATGAGGTTACGGACGAGCTAGTGGTTAAAGCAATGGAGAAAAGTTTGGCGATCATTCGCTTCGACCTGAACCGTAGGGTTACATACGTGAACGATGTATTTGCTTCAAGGATGGGGTACACCAAGGAAGAGATGTATGGTATGCAGCATCGCCAATTATGCTTTGGAACATTTGCAGACAGTCCAGCGTATGAGGCGTTCTGGAGAAGTATTTTGGGCGGGAAAAGCTTTCAGGATAAGATTGAACGCATGGATGCTAAGGGGCAATCGGTATGGCTTGAAGCTACATACATGCCGGTATTTGATGAGTCGGATCGCAAGGTGCTTGGGGTCTGCAAGATGGCTACCGATATTACTAATCGTCAAAATAACATTACAGCCGTTGTTCAGGAACTGAAGGCGTTGTCTCATGAACTGAATGAGCAGGCAGGAGCTGGCATCGGTCGAAGCCATGAACTGATGTCCAGCGTTTCTTACATCTCGGAGGTATCATTGGCTAACCAGTCTACTCTATCTCATCTGCAAGAACAGGCCGGTTCCATTCAAGGTGTGGTGCGAACCATTCGGGAAATTTCGTCTCAGACACAGTTACTCGCACTAAATGCAGCAATTGAGGCTGCACATGCGGGAGAATTCGGACGTGGATTCGATATTGTGGCAAAAGAAGTTCGCAAGCTATCTGCGATGGTAGAGAATTCGATTAACGAGATTCGTGACAGTGTTACGGGCATCACCAAAGAGATTACCAACATTACAGATGGTACAAAAAAGGTGGAGCATTACGTGCAGCAGAGTCACGAGAGAATTGAGATTGCGTTAAATGATTTCAAAACGATCGCGGCTGCGGCTCATTTACTTGATGATAAGGCACAGCATGTGACGCGAATTGTGTAGCCATACTTGCATGCAAAAAAAATACGATATGAATTTTCAGACGATTCTGTGCTCATTACAGGATCGTTTTTTTTTGTGTTCAGATACAATTTTTCACAAATCACAAGTGGTAGTTATTGATCAGGTAAGAAAGTGTTCCATTGCATGTCCTGTCAAAATCACGGAATTTTTATGGACAAACAGGACACAATAAGCCGGGAATACCTGTGATTTGATTTTACGGAGAAGGGAGGATGAATGGGAAGATGTGGTCAACGATCTTATCTTATGTACCGAAATGGACCATATGGGCACAGGCACTCATGGTATTTGTCGTACCCGTTATTCTTTATCTCACGACGAATTGGTTCCATACGGCAATTAAGCGTGGAAGCTTCTCTCGCAAAAACAAAATGAATCATTCACCGAAGGACATATCACCAGCTGAAGCCGGCATCGGACCAGGTACGGAAACCGGGCACTATGCCAACATTAAGTTAACCGGAATATACACAACAGATCTGATTACGGTGCGAGAGACGTTTGGCAAAAATGCAGATGTACATATTCGAGAGTTCATCATTAGAGGAACGAATACAAGAGTGGCAGTTATGTATACTGAAGGGCTTACGGATACAGATCTGATCGACAAATATTTAATTGAACCTTTGATGATTAAGGGTATACCTGAACTTAAACAGGAAAGTTTTCTTCATCCTGAGCAGGCAGACTTCCTGTCCACGTATCTGAAAACTCAAATTCTTCCCGTCAGCGAGATCCAGGAGACACAATCTCTACAGGAGCTTGCAACAGGTGTATTGGTAGGAAAAAACGGTTTGTTGGTGGATGGCCTGCCGGGAGCTATGCTGATCGGAACGTCCAGATTAAAGACGCGCGGGGTGGATGAACCTTTATCGGAAGGTCTACTACGCGGACCGCGTATCGGTTTTACAGAGGAGCTTAGTGATAACACGGGCATTTTACGACGTTATGGAAGCGATCAGAGTTTGTTTATTGAAAAGTTTGAAGTGGGCAGCCGGATCAAAAAAGACGTGGCTATTGCTTATATTCAGGATATTGCCGACCCTAAACTTGTAACCGAGGTTATGAAACGTGTGAAAGCCATTCATATGGATGCGATGCTTGAGTCGGGTTACATTGAACAGCTGATTGAAGACGATACACTGAGCCCTTTTCAGCAGGTTTTGAATACAGAAAGGCCTGACCGGGTTATCGGTGCCCTGCTTGAAGGACGTGTGGCTATTTTGCTGGACGGAACACCATTTGTACTTGTTGTACCAGTGACATTCAGCATGCTTCTTCAATCTCCGGAAGATTACTATGAACGCTGGATTCCAAGTACGTTTCTCCGTATTCTGCGTTTTATGGCAGCGATGTTAGCCCTGCTTGCCCCAGCACTCTACATCTCTTTTATTTCGTTCCATCCGGGTCTGATTCCAACGAAATTGGTACTGACGATTATTGAGACACGATCCGGAGTGCCTTTTCCTTCCTTAATCGAGGCTTTAATTATGGAACTGTCGATTGAGATTTTAAGAGAAGCCGGCATTCGTTTGCCCAAACCGATCGCACCTGCGATGGGCATCGTTGGTGGTCTGATTATCGGTCAGGCAGCGGTACAGGCAGGCATTATCAGCCAGTTTCTAGTCATCGTTGTGGCAGTCACGGCCATTTCGTCCTTTACCATTCCAGTATATAGTGCAGGGTTGACTTTGCGGTTACTGCGCTTTGCTGCGATGTTTAGTGCTGCCGTAATGGGATTATATGGCGTGGTTATGTTCTTCTTGCTGATGTGCACACATCTGGCTCGACTTTCAAGTTTTGGGGTGCCATATATTGCACCAGCGGTTCCGTACCATTTGAGTGATTGGAAGGATTTTGTCATCCGTGCCCCGCTGAATATGATGAGAAGACGTCCTGACATGATGAATACCACCGACGAAGACCGCAAGAAATAATGTTGTTCGAAGTGAAGTTTCGTGCCAAACAGTTCTGTACAGTTCAGTTTAGCCTCGTATAATCCGCAGATGGTCTGGAGGTGCTAAGAAATGAATGACTCTCAAGTAAAAATAAGCACTACACAAGCCGTGGTCATTATCGTCAATTACATGCTTGGTGCAGGCATATTAACATTGCCTAGGACAACAAGCAAAGCGGTTGGTACACCGGACGTCTGGATTTCAATTATCCTCTCCGGATTGATTATCACGGGTGTGGGAATTATTCTGGTGACCTTATGCCGACGATTCCCGGAAAAGACCGTTTTCCAGTTTACGCGGGAGATCACGGGACGTTGGATTGCTTACATACTCGGCTGTGCCAACATTCTTTATTTTATGGTGATTGCTGCTTTTGAAATTCGGGTGATGGCTGACGTGACCGGTATGTATTTGCTGGAGCGTACACCTACCTGGGCCATTGTGATGGTGTTTATGTGGATCGGAATCTATCTGATTTCCGGCGGACTTCCAGTCATCGTGCGTGTGTTCGAGGTCATTTTGCCGATTACCTTGGTCATATTTGTGATGGAAATTTTGCTTAGTAATCAGTTGTTTGAGATCGGTAATCTCAGACCTGTACTCGGAGAGGGCATCATGCCTGTTGTTAAAGGATTGAAACCTTCCTTGCTTTCATACACAGGTTATGAAGTGATGCTGGTCATTACGGCATATATGCAAAATCCGAAGAAAAGCAATAAGGCCATGACTTGGGGGCTGGGCATATCTACATCGATTTATTTGATTACGGTCGTTATGGTCGTTGGCAGTTTATCGCTTGATGGAATTAAAACGAGAACCTGGCCAACGCTGGATCTGGTTCGAAGTTTTGAGATTCAGGGTTTGATCTTTGAGCGCTTCGAATCGTTATTGCTGGTTATCTGGATTTTGCAGATTTTCTCTACGTTTGCGATTACTCATTACTGCGCTTCTGTAGGGATTCGTGATCTGTTTAAAGCTAAAAAGATGCGTACCATTATGTACTGTCTTCTACCGTTTATCTATTTGGCAGCCATGATTCCCAAAAATGTATATGAAACATTTGCACTAGGTGACATGCTGGGCAATGTATCTGTCGTCTTGTTTGCCATTTTGCCTCTGGTATTGCTGCTACTGAGCATTATTCGTAAAAAAGGAGGTAAACACGCATGACTTCACTCCGGTTGTGGCTGCGTATGATCTGTGCGTTACTGATTCTTAGCCTTATCTCGGGATGCTGGAGCAGCCGGGAAATTGAAGATTTGAGTCTGTATGTTGGTCTCGGAATTGATGTTGGTCAGGAAACAAAATTCGAGAAAAAAATATCAGCTCAAGGAGGGGGTTATCCCAAAGAAGAAATTGTGACCGCGACCGTTCAGATTGCTCCAGGGAAATCGAGTGGTCAGCAGAGCGATGAAGGAGGTTCACCTTCTTCTGGAAAATCATCTTACTCCAACGAACAACTTACCGGGGATTCGTTGCTTCAAATATTTCGTCAGTTTTCCTTGCGCCGAGACCGTCCGCTCATTGGACATCATCTGAAAGTGATCGTCATTTCCAAAGATATTGCTAAAAAGTATGGATTAAAACAGTTGCTTGATTTTGTACTACGGGATAACGATATTCGCCCCAATTGCCTTGTGCTAATCAGCCATCACCGTGCGCTGGATGTACTCACTTCAAAAGATCCTTCCCGGATTCCGGCCTTTTATCTTACGGGAATCACAAATAATTCGTATATCTCTAATAAAATACTGGAGCCTGTTTCGCTTGCTAAACTGGATGCAGAGATGCAGTCTGGCTCCAGCTTTTTGCTTCAAAATGTGTTGAATGCAGATGGTGAGGATAAGTTTTCAGGGGGGAGCATCTTTAAAGCTAAAACAACGAAATTTATCGGGGAGCTTAGCCAAACCGATCTGGAAGCATTATCTTGGATTATGCCTGAGGAAAAGGCGGGCGGGGTCATCAAAACATATAGTAAGGAAGGCTTCACGGTTCTCTATGAGATCAAGAAAAAGACTATAAAAATCATTCCGAAGGTAAGTCACGGCGACATTTCGTTTCATGTCAAGGCAGAGTCCGAAGGCTGGCTAATGGAGGATTGGCGTGCGCCTGAAAAAGAAGAGAAGGGAGCCTATCTGAAAGAACTGGAACAGGATTTTGCCAAAATCGTAGATCAACAGATTGATCAGATGCTCTATAAACTCCAGCATACGTATAAAGCTGACGTTGCCGGTTTTCGGGACAGCCTCCGAATCCATTATCCAAAAACGTGGAAAAAAGTAAAAGATAACTGGGATGAAGTGTTTGCAACAGTACCTATTACCTATGAAATTAAAACAAATGTTGTAAATCCGGGATCTTCTACAGAGTAGCCCCATACTCACCAGTGGGAATGCTTACTGTGTTAACTTCGCACCAAGTGTATCGATGGCTCTGCTTGAATCGGATGCAGTATTTATTTAAATGTTGACACATCAGGCAGCAGTCGATATAGTTATACAAAATCATTTTCTTATCCAGAGAGGTGGAGGGACTGGCCCTTAGAAACCTCAGCAACAGATCTGAAGGATACTGTGCTAATTCCAGCGGGTGAAAGCCTGATAGATAGGAGCGTTTGTTTTTATTTGTCAGTAGTGGCGCACTCTTCGGGAAGAGTGGGTCTTTTTTGTTTGTTCTGGATGAAGGAGCGGGGAGCAGGTTATATGGAAAATAGCAACGATAAAGGTCAATTTCAGCGAAAAATGCAAACGAGGCATGTGGTTATGCTCTCTCTTGGCGGCGTCATTGGAACAGGTCTGTTCCTTAGCTCAGGGTATACCATTCAACAAGCCGGACCACTGGGTACGATTCTTTCTTATCTGATTGGGGCTTTGGTGGTGTACCTGGTGATGCTCTGTCTGGGCGAACTGTCTGTACATATGCCAGAGACGGGTGCATTCCATAGCTATGCAGCCAAATATATTGGACCAGCTACAGGATACACGGTGGCGTGGCTGTACTGGCTTACTTGGACAGTGGCACTGGGTTCGGAATTCACAGCTGCCGGGCTGCTCATGCAGCGCTGGTTTCCATCCGTGAACGTCTGGATCTGGAGTGCGCTGTTTGCGTTGATGATCTTCCTGTTTAATGCGTTCACAGTCAAACTTTTTGCAGAATCGGAGTTCTGGTTCTCTTTGGTGAAGGTAATGACGATTGTCATCTTTATTATTCTTGGCGGCGCAGCGATGTTTGGTATTATTCCGATGGCAAATGCTGAACCGGCTCCGTTCTTCTCCAACATTACAGCGTCAGGGTGGTTCCCTTATGGTGCAACTGCGATTCTGATGACGATGCTGGCTGTGAATTTTGCTTTCTCGGGCACGGAACTGATTGGTATTGCCGCAGGCGAAACGGAAAATCCGGAAAAAACCATTCCGAAAGCCATTCACACCACGCTGTGGCGTTTAATTATTTTCTTTATTGGTACGATCGTTATTCTGTCTGCATTGTTGCCGATGTCAGATGCAAGTGTGCTGGAGAGTCCGTTCGTTGCTGTCATGGAGCGGGTCGGTGTTCCGTATGCAGCCGACATCATGAACTTTGTTATTTTAACGGCAATTCTGTCTGCTGCGAATTCGGGGCTATATGCTTCATCACGGATGCTCTGGTCACTGGCGGATAAAAAGACGATCTCTCCATGGTTTGCCCGCCTGACGAAACGCGGAGTGCCATTCAATGCGCTTGTGCTCAGCATGGCTGGTGGTGCACTGGCTTTATTGTCCAGCATCATTGCACCGGGAACCGTCTATATCACGCTCGTTTCGATCTCAGGTCTTGCTGTGGTAGCGGTATGGATGAGCATCAGCGTGTCTCAATACATGTTCCGTAGGCAGTATCTGCGGGAAGGACATGACGTGAAAGATCTGGTTTACCGAACGCCATTATATCCAATCGTACCTATCGTTTCATTTGTATTGTGCCTGGCATCCTGCATCGGTATCGCTTTTGACCCAACGCAGCGGATTGCTCTATACTGTGGTATTCCATTTATTATCTTATGTTATATCGCGTATTATTGGACAGATCGGACGAAGAAGAAAAGAGGGATGACTTCATGACTAAACGTGAGGAAACAAATAATATCCATGTGATTCAACATATTTTGGAGGAGTATCCGGTCATGATTCTGGACGGTGCACTGGCGACGGAGCTTGAGCAGCATGGTTGTGATCTGGATGATCCGCTCTGGTCTGCACGTGTACTGCTGGAGAACCCGGATGTTATCGTGAACGTGCACGCTGATTATTTCCGTGCAGGGGCAGATTGTGCAATTACCTCCAGTTATCAGGCAACGGTGGAGGGCTTCCGCAAGCGTGGCATTGGAGAAGAGGCTGCACTGGATCTGATTCGCAAGACAGTAAAGCTGGCTGCAAAGGCTAGAGATGATGTGTGGGCAGAAGTGCAAAGAGCTACAACAGGTGCAGAAGGTTCAACAGGACAACCTGCGGTAGCGACATCGGAACATGTCGAGAAGGCAGGGAACGAGCAGAGTGAATATCGTACTGGTGAACACACTAGTGGCGAGAAGTTGCGTCGTCCGCGACCTGTCGTTGCTGGCTCTGTCGGCCCATACGGTGCCTATCTGGCGGATGGTTCCGAATATGTTGGGCATTATGGCGTCTCGGACGAAACACTTGCTGCATTTCACCGACCTCGCATGGCTGCGCTGATTGAAGCAGGAGCTGACATACTCGCATTCGAGACGATTCCTTCGTTGCAAGAGGCTCGTGTTCTTGTAGAATTGCTTAAGGAGTTTCCGAATACTCATGCGTGGCTTTCTTTTTCATTAAAAGATGGGACAAGCATCAGCGAGGGAACGTCGCTTCAGGTATGCACACAGACCTTTGGCTCTGAACCGCAGATTGCGGCAATCGGCCTGAACTGCGCTCCAATGGAAGTGGTCACGGAAGCCATCGGTATTCTTCGCCAAGGTAGCGATAAACCCGTTATCGTCTACCCGAATTCAGGCGAGATTTACGATGCCGAGACCAAAACATGGAGCGGGCAAGGCTCTTGTGGCAGCATGAAGGACGCATCGGAACAATGGGTTGCTGCTGGTGCGCATATTATTGGCGGATGCTGCCGTACAACACCGCATCAGATTAAGGAACTGGCGAAGAAGTGGCGTGGTTAGTAGCCCGAATTTTTATAGAACAAACCTGAATAAGAACATAAAAATGTATCTAAACATAAAAAACTTAGATAATCTCCAAGAGCCCTTACCTTTTTATAAATAGGTAAGAGCTCTTTTTAGGTTATTCAATAACTAACATACGTGGTGATGCCTTGCGAATTTCCTGAGATGCCAGCCAGCATCCAATCGTTGCTGCCAATATACTCAAACAGACGAATAACAGGATGCCCCATCCATTCAGAACCAAGGGAAGGTGTACGATTCCATATCCCGAGAGAACTTGTTCAAGTAACCGGGGAAGAAGATAGACGCCCGCAATAATGCCAAACATTGAACCTATCAGGGATAGCGATGCGACTCCAAGTGTAAGCGAGGAACGAATACTGCCGGATGTCATACCTATTGATTTGTAGATGCCATACGTCTTGTTCTCTTTGCGAATGCTGATCCGGCAGGTACTGAAGATGATCATAAAGGTAACAATGATGAACAGTAGCCCAATCAGAGCCATGGGATATATAAGAATGTTTAATGCTTCTTCGAAAACGGAATCCAGCAGTGTTTTTTGCGTGACGATGGAAGCAGAGTCTCTGAACTGCTCATTCAGTTGGGCTGCAATTGCCCCTGCCTGTGATGGGTCGGTGACATTAATAAAGGCAACATCTACGTCACTGTAACTTGGATTTACGCTCTTAACCGCCTGAACGGTGATTCTCCCGGATACCGACATGTTTGCGATCGCTTGATAGATACCCGAAATGATGAATGTGCGCTTCTCTCCTTCAACGTAAAGATCGATGAGGTCTCCCAAATCCTTGTTTAACATCTTGGCAACACTGACCCCGATTGAAATTTCATTCTCGCGTTCAGGGTTATTTCCTTTTAACGTCTCGAATCCGGAGTCCTTATAGCTCCCATCCAATACACCCAAATAAAGACTGATCGACGGACGGGTTGTATGGTTTTCCAAAACTTCGGAGGGAATTACGCCGTTAAGGTTTCCCTGCCAGCCCACATTTTTGATGCGGTGATCTTCTTCCAGTACACGTTGAAGTGCTGCTTTTGGAAATGTCGTTTTGTCTACGACCACCGCAGCAATGTTGGCATTGTCATACCCCCATTGGGCTGCTGTCTGATGGATGCCGATAATACTGGTCAGAACAGTATATCCGAAGACGAGGACGGAAGCGGCCACTGATGTCAGCAGTATCATTAAGACAGAGCTTTTGCCATTTTTGATCAAACTGCGTATGCCGATGACCCAAGAAACAGGCAGCTTTCCAAATGAAGCCCTATGTGCTAGCGGTGAATTCATTCGTCGCACCATGCGTACATTGTCGCTCTCCGACATACCGTACCGAATGGCCTGAACAGGCTGGATCGTGCGAGCTTTTCTGGCGTATAACACGACAAATACAATAACCAAGACGAGTAACAGCAGCCCTACAACAATAGCAGCTCCAATGCCCTCAATTGCAAGATCACCCTGGTCAGTCCGCAGGGACGATACGGAGATGTTGATGATGAATTTGGAGACGAATACGCTAAGTACCACCCCGGGAAGAACGGCGATGATGGACAACAGAGCATATTGAATAACGTAGGTAGCAATGGTTGCTCGGGAGGTCAGTCCAAGCGATTTGAGGATACCTATCGTTTTGTAGTTGGCCAGAATGGCATCGGATATGGTGAAGCCAATCGTAATGAGTGCAATCATCATCATGACGGCCCCTAAGAATATCATAATGAAACCGATGATCTGGTTGATGATTAGATAGAAGGATGAGATACTTTCGAATTCCATTTTGGTTTCCAGAAATGGAGCACCCATCTCGCTTGTATAACGATCCCAGTAGCTGGAGTTCGTACTGTAGTCATCAAAATGTATGCCCATCATCTGATGTTCTTTGCCTGCAAGCGTGATGAAATCATGTTGATAATCGTCAGGGTTCATCCAGATTCTTGCCGTATTGCTGAACGGTGCTCCGTAAGGAACATCTACAACAATCGCTGATACGGTGAGACTTAGCTTAGAAGGTCCCGTTCTGAATTGAACGACATCACCGACAGCGATGTTATAACTGTAGGCCATCGAAGTAGGAATCCATACATTTCCTTGTGCGGGATACACGCTTTCTTTACCGGCTGCAAATACGAATTGATCTACATTCAATGGAGGTGGAGGGGTGTTCATCATGTACAGATAAATGTTGGGGATATCCACATTATTTAAGGTCATACCTGACAACGTACGGTAAGTAAGCAAAGGCGAGACCTCAACACCGTTTTGAGCGGCCCACCAGTCATACACCGTTTGGGGATCGTTTAGATCTTTTTCGAATGTCAATATCTGATGTGATCCGTTCGTTTGGCTATGCATTTCCTTGAACTGATAACCTGTGTTCGCCAAAATGATGACGGAAGTGCACACCAGAAGGGTGGAAAGTAAAATAAGCAGGGTAATAAACAGGTTTTGGATTTTATTTTGAGTGAGATAAGAAAAACTCAACTTCAGGATGGCAGCCATAAATTACTCCTTCCCCGATACAAAAGCGAAGACAATGGACTCCCGCTCCGGAATCTGATGCTCGTGATATTTGTCGAATTCCAGGATACCGCCGATTTTGCCATCCTGGATCAAGATCAGACGATCAGCCCGGCAAGCGGCTTGGATGTCATGCGTTACCATCACGACGGACTGTCCTTCTCGGTTCATATCTGTCAGAATGTCGAGTACCGCTTTTCCATGTTCGAAGTTTAAACTTCCAGTAGGCTCGTCAGCGAACAGGATATCCGGTGAATTGATGAGTGCACGGGCAATCGCAGCCCGTTGTTGCTGCCCCCCAGAGGTCTGGGATGGCAGGCGATTGTGTTGTTCATGGATGTCCATGTCGTACATGAGTTGTTTTGCCCGCGTCTGAACCTCACTTTTTTTGCTTCTGGCGATGTACCCGGGAAGTGCAATGTTTTCTTGAATAGAAAGGTCGGGAACAAGGTTGATGCTTTGATAGATGTATCCGATTCGACGTGTGCGGAACGCGGATAATTCTCGTTCGTTATAGGTATCAATACGTTGATTCTGAAAATAAACCTCACCAGCTGTGACTTGGTCCAGTCCACTTAGTAAATATAACAGCGTGGATTTGCCTGAGCCGGAATTCCCCATGATCACAGTGAAATCACCTTCGTAAATATCGAGATTAACGTTACGAATCGCATGGTACTGTTCGGTCCCGCCCTGGTAGGTCTTACACAGATTTTTGGCACGAATGATAGATGTTTTGTCCAAGCAGAATCACTCCCCGTTGCAGTATATCGTTCATCATAAAGGGAAGATATTGAGAAACCCTTATCCAAATATAAATAAAGTATTACAAACCTAGGACATACAGCTCAGAGTATACATAGCCTTAGTGAACATTGCTCCTCCATTGCTAATTCATCACCTTAACATAAGGGCAGACTGAACTGAAAGAGCGTTTCTTGACCGTTTTTGCTGGAAAAATGAATCTGCCCTCCATGCGCTTCAATGATGCTTTTGCAGATGGAAAGGCCAAGTCCTGTTCCTTCCTGAATTGGAGTAGAGTTAGGGGAAGAGCCACCTCTGAAATATCGTTCAAATACAAACGGCATATCCTGAACCTGTATCCCTCTTCCCGAATCAGTGATGGTCAGCTTGAATTGTCCCGAGTGAACCTCAGCATGAATGCGGATGTAATCACCGGGAGCCGTATGTTTTAGTGCATTAGATATCAGATTGGAGATGACCTGTTCAATGCGTACCGGGTCAATCCGAATAAGTACGTCAGGGATCGGGCCTAGCTGTTCGTAGGTCAATCCGTGGGATTGCACAATATGTGCAATGGGTCTCAGCATATTTTCAAAGACGGAACGACTATATCGTTCTTGCGGCTCAACCGAGATCTGTCCAAGCTCATGTAATGCGTGAACGAGCAAATCCTCTACCAGCCGGGCTGTTTTGTCTGTATGAATTTGCATAATATCCAAATATTCTTTCAGGGTATCTTCATCTTCGCATACCCCTTGGGAGATCGCATCTATGTATGCTTTAATCGTCGTAATGGGAGTCTTGAGATCATGAGAGATATTGGTGATGAGCTCTTTCTGGGCTTTTTCCTGTCGTATGCGCTGTGTGCTCAAATACATAAGTTCCATCCGCATCAAATCCAGCATAGCGTATAAGTCACCTATCTCGTCCGTGCGTTGATATTGAATTTTCTCATCATATTTGCCTTTAAGAATCGATTCGGCATGATGTTTCAACTGGTTGATTGGAATTAACATCTGTCCTTTGATACGGCGAACGATGGTGTATAGAAGAAACATGAGCAGAAGAGAAAGGATGAGTAGCGCACCTAGCAGAAATACGGGAACAGTAGATGTCTTTTGAACAAAAAGCAGAGATCGGGGTACTGTGAAAATCGCATTTCCGATCTGATGGCCATCCGGGCCGTCCATAACGGGAAAAGCAATGTCCAGTGATTCATGGCCATCCGCAAGCTGTAACACATCTGCCAGATTATAATGTAATGCGGATCTCAGATTAACTAATGTGCCTTCGGATGATGGTACGGAGGACAGTTTGATTTGACCATCCAGTTCGACATAGGAAAAAGGAATGTTTTCTTTGCTTGCTGCTGCACGGATCCGCTCCTGAACAACAGGGTCTGCAAAACGATGATGATTTTGCTCCAGTTCAAGCAGCATCGGGTTAACCTTCAGACGCACCTGATTAATCATCGGTGCAGACTCACTGGAAGAATGAGATGCGAGCAGATGAAGAAAAAGGCCAAGGCTGCACAGCAGGATTAGAAGTAGGATTGCTAATGATAATTTCAGCCATCGTGTAGACCAGTTATGTAGTGACATGAACGCTTCTCCATTCGTGCTTAGTCATAATTAAACTTGTAACCGACTCCCCAGACGGTTTTTAGAAGGGTTGGATGAGAAGCATCGCGCTCAATCTTTTCCCGCAGTCTGCGTATGTAAACCGTTACCGTATTTTCGTCTCCGTAAGCGTCGAAGCCCCAGATCGCATCAAGTAATTGAGATTTGGAGAAGACCTGATTTTTGTTGCTGGCGAGATAATATAGCAGTTCGAATTCTTTTGCCGATAGAGAGACTTCATCACCATTTACGGTAACTTTATAAGCCTTCTTGTCAATCTCTAGGTTAGCCAGACGTAGCAGATGGAAGTGATCCTGTATTGTGTTCAGACTGTCATATCTTCTGAAGTGAGCATTGATCCTGGCGAGCAGCTCGCTCAGGGAGAAAGGTTTGCTCATATAGTCGTCAGCGCCAAATCCAAGCCCCAGCACTTTGTCGGTATCACTTCCTCTGGCACTCAGAATAAGAATGGGAATGTTGTTCCGCCTGCGAATTTCGCGGCATACATCGATACCGTCCTGATCTGGCAGCATAATATCGAGAATAATATAGTCCGGCTGGATCAACTCCATAATCTGAAGTCCATCCTCTCCAGTGGCAGCGACGGCGGCCTCATATCCATTTTTCAACAGATAATCGCGCAAAATGCGGGAAATGTCATGTTCGTCCTCGATAATGAGGACTTTGCGTTTCGAGTTCATAGGATCACTCCAGTAGATCTAGTTTTATAATAAGGGTGTCTATAAAGATAAGTAATGATTTTGAATACCTCGCCGAATGGATTGAAATTAAAGTAGTTCACGTTACACATGTTCCAGATCATCTATCGGTTCATGCTGTTTAGATTTTTGGTATTCCGCCGGAGACATGCCAAAGTGTGCACGGAACACCCGGTGAAAATAGGAGTAGCTGGCAAAACCACAGGACTCGGCAATATGCTCTAGTGTCATCTCGCTATATTTCATACGCTCCAGTGCCGCATTCAGCCGGATTTCGATGGCATACTGGATCATGGTCTGATTATAGTGTTCCTTGAATAAACGCACGGCCCGCGAGAGACTGAGTCCGGCATAACGGGCGGCTTCCTCCAATTTGAACGTAACCGTGGCATGTTCTTCGATAAAACGCTTCAGCTTAAGTGCCGAAGAGACAGCCCGGTCGGTCTGAATATTTTCCGTAATCGCCCGGTCAATGTACAGGCATAATCCCCTTAGCAGAGCATCCTTCAGCTCCGCATTTTCCTCCAGCGGGCCGCGCCGTTTCTCCAGCAGCATGTTGCGCCACAGACTGATCAATTTGTCATCCAGACCAATACGGCTTACCGTCGGACGTTGCTGGCGTTTCCACCACTTTTCAATCCAGTCGCCTTCACAGAAGAGATAGTAGTCCCCACTCGACAAACGCCCTTCCTTGTGTGGCTCATCTACGACGAGGCGATAATCATCCCCGGGTTTTAATAAAAGCAAATCACCGCTGGTCATGCGAAATTCCTCTTCCTGCACATAGACTTTGCACGAGCCTTCCGTCTGCAAGCGGAACAGATAGGTGGATAGCTCGCCTTTCATATTATGGGTGAATGCCTTGTAGTGATAGGAGTAGTCACAGATCAATACGGATGTGTCCAATGTGTCCACAGATGTACGCCCCCAAACATTCGATCCTGTCATATCAGCAGAATTATAAGACCGCCAGCGAGCAGCCCTATAACTAAGTTCACGGATTAAATCAGGATGGAAATAAAATTTGATCAGATAGTTCATGTTTCGATTATATTGTATATGTTCATTTTAGCCTGTTTTGCGTTAGGATGATACCAGATAGAGCAATGTAAGCAAATTTGAGAGCAGAGGAGTATCTGTCATGAAAAAATTGAACATTGGTTTGCAACTTTTTACACTTCGTGATGAAACTGCAGCAGATTTTCGTGGTACACTGCACAAAGTGGCCGCCCTTGGATACGAAGGGGTAGAATTTGCCGGATATGGCGACATTCCAGCAGAGGAAATGAAAGCGCTACTAGATGAGCTGGGTCTAAAAGGTTTTAGCAGCCACGTGTCTCTTCATGCGATGCGCGAAGACCTGCAAAAACAAATCGATTACCTGAAAACAATTGGTGCACAATATATGATCTGCCCATATCTGATGCCGGAAGATCGCCCGGAAAATGCAGAAGGCTGGACAAAACTTTTCGATGAATTGCAACAGTATGGAGCCGAGGCAGCAAAACAAGGTTTGATCTTTGGTTACCACAACCATGACTTCGAATTCCATGGCCAAGTTGGGGATGCAAATGCATTTGATGCGATGTTCGCTCAAACAACTCCAGAAGCGGTTCAAGTGGAAATGGACGTATGTTGGGTACAATTTGCTGGACAAAATCCGATCGAGTATATTAATAAATATGCGGGCCGTTTGCCGCTGCTTCACTTGAAAGATTTCAGCAAAGACGAACAGGGACAGATGAAAACATTGGAGCTGGGACAAGGTGAAGTGGATCTGCCAGCTGTAATTGAAAGCGCAACAAATGCAGGTGTAGAGTGGCTGATCGTGGAACAGGACGTATGTCAGAACCCTCCGCTTGAGAGCGTAGAGAACAGTCACAACTGGCTGAAACAAAACTACCTGAACCAGTTCTAAGAGTTAAAAGACTCAACGTAACATCTGACTGTGCCAAACATGAATCTAATTGTCAAAGGAGAATTTTGTACATGAGTAAAATTAAAGTTGCTGTATTCGGCTGTGGAGCCATCGCTCAGCGCAGACATATTCCAGAGTACGCTGCCAATGAGAACGTAGAACTTGTCGCATTTGCTGATCCGGTAGTGGAGCGTGCGCAGGAAATGGCTGAAATGTACGGCGGCAAAGCATATTCCAGTTATGAGGAATTGCTTGCAAACGAAACGACAGTAGAAGCGGTGAGCGTATGCACACCGAACTATCTGCATGCACCTATGACGATTGCGGCTGCCAATGCGGGCAAGCATGTATTGGTTGAGAAACCGATGGCGGTTTCCACTGAAGAAGGCGAGCAAATGATTGAAGCGGCTAAGAAAAACGGTGTATATCTGATGGTGGGTCATAACCAACGTCTAATGCCTCCTCACGTGAAAGCAAAAGAAATTCTGGATTCCGGCCGACTGGGCAAAGTGCTGACTTTCCGTACTGCTTTTGGTCACCCGGGTCCAGAAGGCTGGAGTTTAGATGGAGCGGGTAGCTGGTTTTTCCGCAAAGAAGAAGCCATTATGGGTGCGATGGGTGACCTTGGCGTGCACAAATCTGACTTTATCCGTTATTTGCTGAACGACGAAGTATCCGAAGTGGCTGGTTTCATCAGCACGCTGCACAAAGAAGGCACGGATGTGGATGACAATGCGACATGTTTGCTTCGCATGAAGAGCGGCGCAATCGGCACACTCGTAGCCAGCTGGACACAATACAGAGGCGGAGACAACAGCACCGTGCTGTGGTGTGAAAACGGCGTAATGAAGATCGGTACAGTAGAAGGTGACGAGGTCATCGTCGAGTTGACCAACGGTACGGTTGAAACGTACAAAGTCGGCGCCATGGCTACCAATGAAAAACAAGTACCAAGCGGTGTAATCGATGCATTCGTAGAATCCATTGTAACCAAGACACCTCCATCCATCTCGGGTGAAGAGGGCTTGCGTTCATTGCAAGTTATTCTGGCTGCGTTTGAATCCGAGAAAACAGGTCAGATCGTTAAGTTGTAATAGCTCGGATCGTTAAGCTTTAACAAGCCGTATCAGCCCGTAACAGGCTATAGTTAGGATGGAAATTGCTATTGGTTCGTAATCATTAAATTTAGAGGGCATTCTCCAGCACAGTGTGCTGGGGGATGTCCTTTTTATGTGAGGCGTGCCCAGCAAAGCACGCATCTTCTAGCCGGTGAAAGTCCGGTCGCAGGAGGGGCCAAGCCCCTGCGTAGCTAGGATACTTGCGTATGGCGAAATCTGTACGTAAAAGCGTATCGACAAAAGTACCTGTCAGAGACAGGGC
>NZ_JBFRFN010000025.1:0-84966 GCF_052114825.1 Paenibacillus sp. 2TAF8 | reverse complement strand
TGCTGCTGCTGTTCCACAAACCCGTTTACAAATCGGCCTAACAAATTCAGAGCCGAAGGCTTGAAGGAGCCGATCTGTGGCACGCTTCCGATGAGACCTGTGGCAACGGCAGCGATACCCATACCAACGGCTGCCTGAGCAACACCGCCCCCTAAAGCACCCATCACCGGAATCATTGCTGTGAGAGCCAGCGCTGCTCCAACCAAGGATACATCCTTCGGGCTTGTCATCGAAGCTTGGGTCACTGCTGCATCCGCGGCTGCGGCCTGAGCCGCTTCGTACTGCTCTATGGGCATCAGCGGTGGCTCAGGCTCGGGTGGCAGATCCGCTACATGAACAGGTGCTTTGTTGCTCCCCTCCTGCTGCAACAGACCCGCTCGAACGTTGGCCTCCCCATCCAAAATAAAGCTGCCCCCACCACCAAGCAACCAGATCGCTTCTGGAGCCGTGGCTTCAATCTTCCCAGCCGCAAGCAGAATGTTGCTTCCTTGAATCGATAGATTCCCTGGACTGTTCAATACGACACCCTGATCATTCAAGGTAATCGATAAGCCTGATCTGGCCTGCAGCGTAACCTCCTCAGGCGACATTCCGATCGAACTTCCGGCAGGATGCCCCCAGACTTTATGGTCTGTCCCTCCGTTAGCGGAACGTTTGCCCTCTGAGATGGAATGACGAATGTACGCCCCGGATTCCAGGCTGCTCGGAAAATATAATTCCACCGTATCCCCGATCTCCGGCATGATGTATAGTCCACTATGTCCTTCCGCAGCATAGGCTGGTGCTACCGGATAGGGACAGGCGGCACCTTGTGCCATGGGGCCCTCGTCGATGGGCAATTGGATCTGAACGTGATCACCAATCACCCAGGTCACCTCGCCATATAATGACAAGCCAATCAGATCGGACAGATTACATCTGGGTACGCGAATATGCTCTTCCGGTATCAAGCGGTAGGTTGTCATAAGCAGCCCCGACTCCAGCTGTGAATGAGCATACACCACGGTCAGCTCTTTACCATTCGGAAGTTCAACCCTGTCTCCCAATGCGTAAGTCTCGGGACTTGCCAGCGTGTACTGTAACAGACCTTGTGTACCTCTGGAACCCTGAACAATATATCGTTCCTCCGTTCCAGAGCTATGCCAGTCCATTCCAGCGAGTTCCTTGCGAACCTGATAAGGCTGGTCTTCTGACCACCTCCACACCTTCCCCGATGGCAACCCGATAAACAGTTTAGGTGATGCGGCCGTGATTTCGGGCACCAGCACTGTGCCGAACCTTGAGGCAAGCCGGCGCAGGAACATCCAATCGCTCTCTTTATATTGTAATACAAGTCCACTTAATTGGGTATTTTCGGTAACTTGATCTATGACATCTGAGTATCGATAAGACTTCATAATGAATTGAATGAGTTCTTTGAACGTCCACCCTCTGTTTTGAAAGGCTCGTTCCTCCATTCGGATATCCATTTGATAGGAGTTAGATAAAGCTTCAAGCTCAAATCGATAGACCCCTCCCGACAGATGAACCGATAGCGAGATCATTCCCCCGTGAAAGAGCCTCCTCACCGATCTGCCATTTTCATCGACTTGTCTGAGTACAATCGGTTCCCCCTCAGCCTGTACCTGAAGAATGTTAGGTCCATCCTCTTCCGGAATGATACCGCTAACGTAAAGTTTCGCATGCTCGTTCACCTGACGGGTAATCTGTACACCTTCCAGCCTCTGTGCACGATAGGGCCAATATAAACGGAGCTGCTCATACCCAATCTGGTCGAGTTTCTTTCCCCTGTTTTCACTCATCGTTAAAAGTCCAATTGCTGTCCGTCGTTCTCTATGACGATATCTCCGCCATACAGACACTTGTGCGTACAGTGACTGAGCAGGGCAGCTTTCCCTTCCACCTTAGTATCACCCTTTCCGTGAAGCCAGGGCATCGTCAGCACGGGAACACATGGTGCTTTTTTTACTCCATAGATATCAACCATCGTACTTGCAGCTACCGCAGGATTAAGCGGGTTGGAACAGTTGCCAAACGAGCCTATATGAACACCTGGGACATAATCCTCAACGGTCATCTTTGCCTTCCCCTTGATGTATACGCCATGGCTGAACGGTATCTTCAGGCGTGTGCGCTGTGTCCCGCAGCTACATTTAAGAATTGCACCTGCAACGACATATCCTTTAGCGCCTTCTCCAGCTGCATGAATCTGAACATCCTGATCTCGACTTTGCGCCATCCTAACCTCTCCTTTCTAATTTGTGTGCTCCAGTTCCAATGGAATGAATTGCACTCCTGTGACATCTCGTCGCAGAATGCTCTCCGCCAACGCCAGATTGACAACGATCACAGTTTCTCGCAGCTCCATTAATTGAAAAAATGGTGCCTCGGAGAATTCCGGTTTCAGTACAATTCGCTCCAGCGTCCCATCTATACGGCGACGGGTATGGGGGGATAACACGTTTGCAAGTGCAGGAGGGTGAATAGCCCAGTATGTCTCCTGTGTCATACGCTTCGTGTCTGTTAATACAGCGGCCCTTCGTATGAGCTGTGGACAGTACAGCATAAGTATTTCAAGTAATTGATCTGAAACCATTGGAAGCGGGTGTTCCAAATAATCCGTATAATCCACATGGAGCCCGCTTCGCACATACAGATTCATAGCGGTATATTCACTGCCAGAATCATGAAAAGCCTGATTCCAGGCCCTGCGCTGCAATTCCCCGACAGGCTCTGTCTCGACGCGGTTTATCCATCTGGGGTCGGTCATTAGACGAAAGTATCGGATAACGGCATCCTCCTCTCGCCCTCGTCAAAAATTGCCCCCTCCACAT
The DNA here is from genome assembly GCF_052114825.1 of Paenibacillus sp. 2TAF8. Lineage (NCBI taxonomy): Bacteria > Bacillati > Bacillota > Bacilli > Caryophanales > Paenibacillaceae > Paenibacillus > Paenibacillus sp. 2TAF8. The sequence goes on along the minus strand of NZ_JBFRFN010000025.1, from coordinate 82,132 downwards.
CAGCACCTTCCCATAACGTATTGGTTAGATTCGCTCCACGGAATACGGCTCCACGAAGACTGGCCCCACGAAAGTCTGCACCCGAAAGGTTCGAATTCTCGAAGTTAAGCGCATCATAAGCAGGTCCCTGAGCTAATCCTTCCGGATGCCCCGCTTCCCCTATGATCTCCCTGAATACGGCTCTTTCCAGTGAGCAGCCGCTAAAATCCGCGCCATATAGAATGCTGCCAGTGAAATCGCTATCTTCAAGACTGCAATAGCGCCAGCGTGTCCCTATCAGAACACAGCGTTGAAAATCGGTAGAATGCAGATCAATACGTTCGAAGCGACTGTAACGAAAATCCAGATCGCTACATATCATATTGCTCATATCCACTTCCTGAAAATGCGCGTACATGACTTCCAGGCCGTCGCTTTCTTCCAATGCTTCACCAATCTCTGCAATGCTCCTGTTCCTTCCATCGATACGAAATACACACTCGCTGGCATCCAAATATTCTCCCACACGCACTTCGAATATCTGTTCTGTTTCCATAAGGGAGTGCCATTCAACATCCTCCAGCTCACGAAAGCAACGACGTATAAAATACACAAGATAACGATTCATCAATGCCGCTTCCCGCAGCATGATTCGATCCAGTTCTACCACTCCAACACTTCCTTGATAACGAGGGAGTTCCTCTCGTAATCCATTGAGCATCCGTTCAAGACACTCATAGGCCCATTGAGAAGAATAGAACGAACGGATGGGCGTTCGATCCAGCAACCATGAAACATCACAAGCCTCGACCAGGATGTTCATCGCTCCCCCATGAAGCTCTGTTCGCAGCATAGAATATTGAATGTAAGCGATCCCCCCTTTTGCTCCACGCTTCTGGGCATCGCTGATTTCCTGAATCAAAAGCCTGAAATGACTCAGAAAATCGGCTGTCAATTCCGTATGCCTTGTTTGCAGCGTATGCTGCAAATCATCCATAAGTCTGACCCGAGCTGGCTCCACCTGATGGGTATAAAAATGTAACAAAGATTCCTTGCGATCCATTGGAACTCCCCCTTCCGCCCTGCATGCCATGTTAGGTTAGTTGGCCTTCACTTCCGATCCGCTCATTTTAGCCTGACCGTCCAGCTTGAATGTTCCTCCCCCACCTTTGAGCAACAATTGTGAATCGGCAGATAACGTTATTTTCTTCCCGGCTTTGAGCGAGATATTGCCCCCGGCAGTCATCTGGACCTGCTGGTTTCCTATGATCTGAATGCCCTCGTTCCCGCTGAGACGAATGAACACCTCACCGTCTTTGCTACTAATGGAAATGGAGTCCGGGGTCAGCCTAATCTCTTTCCCATAAGGCGTACGGAAAATTTTGTGATCCGGTTTATTCAATTGGTTCGTTCCGGTTACCTTGTTATCCATACGGGGTGCTGCTGTCGCGTATGCCTCTTCTTCATCTTGCGTTGGAAAATAGACGGCCACCGGATCACCCACTTCAGGCATGACATACCAGCCTGTCTGACCCTCTGCGATATAAGGGGACTGATACAACAACCACAATGCTTCATTCTCCTGTTGTTGTTCGTCACAGTCCAGCTGAACTCTGACATGACCACCATGTACCGAAAGGATGCGACCCAGTAAAGAGCTTCCGGCAATAAACGGATTGTAATATGTCTTCTGCCTTAACCCTCTATGAAGGCTGAGTGCATATTGGTGCTTCACTATTCCTCCCACAAGCTCGGTATATGCTTCCGTCACATATAGACTTCTGCCCTGGAAAGTAATATGATGTCCAAGCTCCATCACCTGATCTGTCTCAATTTCGTATATAATGAAATCCGATTCGTTGACCTTTATTGATTCGTTTTCCGTAAAGTACATGAAGGGTGCCATGTTTTTGCGGATTGTAAAACGTGTATGGTCCAGATCAATTGAATTTCCGTGTTCAAAGACGCCAAAATAAAATTTGGGACTCTCAAACTGAGCCGCCGGCATCAAGCTGGTGTGAAATCGAGAAGCCAGTCTTCTGAGAAAAGCCCAATCCGTTTCTTGATACTGCACAGCAACCTTCCCGATCTGGCTTCCCCCCGTCCCCTCATCAATCACGTCCAGACCCGGATAATTCTGACCCAGCTCCTCAAGCAAATCAGGCAACTTCATTTTGACATTTTGAAAAGTACGTGTTCGTTTGGTAATGTCCATTCGGTATGTATGCGAGATGGCCTCCACTTGGAGTGTATAAACCCCTCTGACAACCTGTACTTCAACAGCTAGTGGAATGCCTTTAAACAGAGGCTTCTTGTTGCCCTCCTCATCCTTCTGCCACACTTCAATTGGGGTATTTTTATCCGTAACATCGACATAGCGATCCTTCCATTCCTCAGACACCATGCCCTTAAACACGAGCCGAGTGTGCTCATTCATTTTTTTCCGGATCGTCAGTTCTTGCAAATGCACCAGTTCATATGGTTCAATAATCAGATTCTCATAAGTCAAACTCATGTTGCCCATCTCCTTTCAACTTCAATGGATCGCAAACATTTGCGAGTAACTTTGGATAATAACAAAAAAACAGGACAATTATGGTTGTATATAACCAAAGTTGACCTGTTCACATGTAATGCAATTGTTTAGGATAATTCTACAGCTATTTATTATGACTATTTAAATAATTCTCTACAAACTGTTTATTCTTTTCTTTTTCAGGAAGCAAACCTAAATATTTATATTCAAAAATCATTTGTCTTTGAGTTGGGGTCACCTCTGAAGCTATTACGTCTTCATAATCATAATGAATTTTTAACTTACCAGGATGCTTTAATGTTAAGGTTAAATTTGTCCACGCCTCTTGATCATTGTCTATGAAAATTTGTCTTAATTCTTTAAATTTTGTTTGTAATTCTAATAATAAGTTATCATAAGTTTTTTCACTCAGTCTATATTTTTCAGGAATATCATGAGAGTATATAAACTCCTCATTCTCAGAAGTGTTGAAATAAAAGTATACCTCTCTGGATCCATCTAGTATTTCGGCGTACAAGTAAATCTCATTCCAGTTATCACTAGGTATCATACTTAGAATATCCTCTGCTATCATGGGATAAAGCTGATCCATCTGTAGCTCCATTATTCCTCTAACCTCCAATTTGATTCTCTATTGTAATTTTCTTTGTCCTACTCCATCTATCGGGTACTCTACAATCAAACTATCAATGATTAAACACATTTACATAAAAATTCAAAATATAGAGATCGTTCTATCACCAATTCTAGTACTTGTTTTCTATTTTCCACTTTGAACAAAACCTTCGTTTACCAAAGATCAAAATTGCTGGGTTTGAATACCCATTTTTCTCCTTCATCCACAGTGCAATCACGAATAAAATGAAACAACAACATTAATGCGAATTCTAATCTAGTATAGTTGTTACAGTCTTCTGTTCAATATGCTCTAATATTACCTTTCTGCGTGTATTAAGATCATTAAATTGTTCAAAAGACAACTTATCCTTTAGCTGATGATGACTCAAGTCTTTCAATTCTTTTAACAAATACTCTTTAGATTTATAAGACACCACTACATACGTTAATAATATCTCACCGTAAACTAGAACTATTATGCTTTTCAAAAATACCGAGATTCATTGTTGTTTCAAATTCGTTAAGTATCATCTTCTAAATAAGGATACTACTGTTTTACCGATATCCACCATCAAATCAGCTTACCTGAACGCTCTCTCAGAGTTTCTAATGCTATAAAAAAACACCATAATATAAGTATATTACTCATATTATGGTATTCGGTATGATTATTAAATAATATTCAAACACTACAGTGTTTCCACAAACTATTTTACAGAATCATCTGAATCTTTTCCTCATTTTTTTTGTTTCTAAATCTGCTTGTCTGATTGGTACAGGGAGTCTACTTTCCTTATTAATTAACGCTAATGTAAGGTCTGTAGCAGTATCGATATTTATCCAATTACCACAGGAGACGAAAATGGGCTTTACACTTTTATGTGTTCGTAATGCTCTCCCATAGATTTTGTGATTTATCACAATATCAGAGAAAGCCCCTTCTTCTTCATCGGGCATAATAAAATCAACCCCTTCAATTTTCAAGTAGCTTTTTGCAATACCTATTGTTGGTTTATTAAGATAGAAAGAAGCATGTGTCGCAATTCCCATATTTCGAGGATGCAAGTATCCATTCCCATCAAACATTATAATATCCGGATCTTTTTCTAAAAAAACAAATGTATTCATAATTAAAGGTAACTCTCTAAATGATAAATATCCGGGTATATACGGTACCTCGATTTCCGCTTTCAAAAACTTTGTCTCAACTACCTCTTTGCTAAAAAGATCAACGACACATATACAACATACTGCAAGTGTCTTTTCATTTTCCTCCCAGTATGCTAAATCGATTCCTGCAATTAATCGTATCTCATTCATACTAAAACTATTCTCCAACTTTATATTTCGAGACAAATCATTTTGCATTTTCTTGAATATTTCTATTGTGTTATTTTCCATCTTGCTCAGCCCATGCGTCATACTTATCTATCATTTCTTTTTCAAAAACACTCGGCTCAGTTTTTTCTGTTATTAATTGTCCTTCTACATCCCACTCTTTGTATGTTAGCTTAAAACCGTACTTGCATTCTGCAACTGATTTTATATTACCATCCTCATACCAACAAACAGATTTACCATGTACAGCGCCCTTAATCATTTGTTGAAAACTCTCAATTTTGCCGTCTTTATAAAATTCCACATAATCTCCCTCCGCCACACCATTCTTATAATAACTGTAATAAACCAAATTACCATTTTTATATCTTTCATATAAAAGACCTGATATTGGATTACCACCATCCTCTATAGGTTTATCAAATACTTCTTGCCCATGCTTACCAGAAAAACAAACCTCTCCTGCAAATTCTATCCCTTCTAACAACACTTCTTCTATGGAAAGAAGATTATAATCCAACATTTTCAAATTGCCTCTTTTCTTGTTGACTAAATACTGTTCTATTCAACGTATATTCAATAAAATAAAAAAAACATCAACAGCATTGCATCAGATACATGATGATCTACTAGACCACCTTGTACTAAAGTACAAGGAATTATCTAGGCGATTGAAAGTCATACTTTACACTCAAATGAACTGAAATATTCGCTTGCTAAAGCAATCTCAAGTTCGTGACTGAAACTCACTCTTCAATCTTAAATACTTCGTCGATTTTATCGTTTCCTTGCTCTTTCATGTATTCTTGACCATTTCTTACGTTTCTGCTCCTACTGTTCTACAAAAATACTCGGGTGCCCATAAATGTTTTAGATACGGAAAAATTTCACTTGAGACCGAGATAGATGGACTCATTAACAACAGATGAATATGTTCCTTCCCTACACTTCCCTGCAAGATGCCTATCCCTCTTCTTCACATTCTTGGAGAAACAACTCACGTGTTTTTATCGCCAGAGGACCTTTCGATACCTTATATCGATATTTAGTCAGCCAGATTACATGATACTTGATCTCATACACTGCGCGGCTGTTCCTTTTAGTATCCTTCCATACTCTCACCTCTGTAGTGAAAGTATTTCTAGATTTTTTTAAGGCTAAAGCGGTTACCGTCTAAATACAGTGGATTTAGACCTCACCCTTGGAAATTAAAAATCTTTCCCCCAAGTCTAAAACACAAAAAATGAATTATCACAATTATTCATCTTATTTTAATATGGTTTATAAATCTTTATTTTACATCGATCCAACCATAGACCCTTTTTTTATTTCCAGTCGGTGTCGCGCTGCATAATTACAATCCGTCTAAATCTGAGATAACGTTAAATCCTTTTAAAATATAATTGCAATGTGGGCACGTTTTAAAAGGTATATCCATTACAGGTTTTGTTGCACCTCCAGGTCTTATAACATATATGATTAGATCTTTAATACTAGAATTTGGATTAGCTAATAAAGCCTCATTAGCAGCATATACCTCAGCATGAGATCCTGAGCCATGTGTAAATTGGCTATATGAATCATATACATCTTTTGGCATATTTTTTATTCTTTCTTCAATAATTGGATGTAGATCTTTTGGTATATCTCCCTTTACGTCATTAATTGCTATATAAAACTTACCTGTATTCTTATCATATGAACCTGCAACTGCTGGACCTAATTGCTTATTCGTAAGCCCACTGTCTTTTAGCCTTTGAGCTTCTTCTATAACGTACTCCTTAAGATTTGCAACTTCTCTTGGTGTAAAATTCGATTTAATTCTATCTTGAGCATTTTCATCCTTCTCATCAGGACCTTCTTGATTATCCTTCGGTTTAGGATCATCATTTTCCTTTGGCTGTGGCGGCTTAGTGTCTTCTTTTAACTTAGACACATCTTTCTTCTTGGTTGAAGATGGCTTCCAGGTATTCACTTCATTCGGTGCTTTATTGTTAACCGGATTCGATTTCGAACTTTCTGGCTTCGGTGTTGCATCTTTCGGCTTCGCACTTGAACCGTCTGTGTCCTTATTCGAAGAGTTTGGTTTTGAGCCTGCTGGTTTTTCAGGCACGGCGGTTGAACCGGGTTTTACCGTCGGCTCCGGAGTTTCGGGCGCAGTCTTGGGAGGTTTCCCGGCATTGGAACCGACTCCATCTTTACCGCTGGTTTTCCATAAGGTGCCTGAACTTGGTTTTTTCGAATCATGATTCGATAAGAAGCCCCCCGGGACAATACCAACTCTCTGACTCTCTTCCCATTTTTTCTGAATAAATGACTTCGCTGTGGCTAACCCGTTACCTACACTCGTCTTCTTACTCGCCGCTTCCGCATTCTGGATGTTTCTCATCATCTGGCTGGTTGCCGAGTTCATCGCTGGGCTCTTAGACATACTCTTGCCACTGTACATGCTGCCCACGACCATTTGCACGCCCATACCGACTTGATTCCATTTGAGCATAGTGATCATCATCTGGGCATAGGAATCTGAAACAGGTTCACCTGTAAAGGGGTGAATCCCCAACTCAAACGCCTTAATCTGCAGTTGGTATATATCCTGCACAGGTTCCACGGGATGTGGGTCCTGTTTCAGCGTGGCATAATCCAGGCTACCTTTATCCTTCTCATACGCTTGCATGGCGGCATGGTCGCTATCCCCATTTTCGCCCACGGGCTTCCATATTTTCCATTCGTAATCATATGCCATACGGTAGCCCTTTTCCATGTTCGCCTGCTGTTGTTGATACACCCACTTTTTCTTAATCGGTTCAGAAATCTGATGGACGAACGTACTAATCTCCTGATGTTGCTGATGCAGTTTCTTAATAAAGTCTGGAAACGACGTCGCCGTAGACAATTCACGTGCTGCTGTCAGCACCTTGCCCAGTAAGTTGCGCTTGGCATCCTGCTCATCTTGCACGAATTGGGTGAACCCGGCTTTCAATCGATCTAGCAAGCTAAGCGCCGAAGGCTTGAATGACCCCACTTTCGGTACCCCCGAGATCACCCCCGCTGCTACGGCAGCAATACCTACGCCTTGAACTATTGCACCTACAGCTCCCCCAAGGGCACCGACGATGGGAATCATTGCGGTAATGGCTAACGCTGCGCCAAATAAAGACGCTTCCTTCATACTTGTTGTGGATGCCTGCACAGCGGCTTCCGTCTCGGCAGCCAGCGCCGCAGCCTGAGCCGCTTCATATTGCTCCAGTGGAATCAGCGGCGGCTCTGGCTCTGGAGGTAAATCAGCGACGTGCACAGGTGCCTTGTTGCTCCCCTCCTGCTGAATCTGGGCTGCTCGTACATCGGCCTGTCCATCCAGGATGAAGCTGCTCCCTCCGCCTATAAGCCAGATCGCTTCTGGCGAAGAACCCTGAATCTGTTCAGCTTCCAGCGTAATGTTGCCTCCCTGAATCGAAAGGTTACCCGGACTGGACAATATTACGCCCTGATCGTTAAGGGTAACCATCAGACCTGATCCGGCCTGCACCTTCACCTCCTCAGGCGACATACCGACCGAGGGCCCGGCAGGATGACCTATAACTTTATGCTCCGTGCCACCTCCAACAGAACGTTTGCCTTCCGGAACGGAATGGCGAATATACGCCCCGGATTCCAGACTCTCGGGGAAATACAGTTCTACGGTATCCCCGATCGCCGGCATCATGTACAGCCCGCTATGTCCTTCCGCTGCATAGGTTGGTGCTACTGGATATGGGCATGAAGCACCTTGCATCATGGGGCCATCGTCCATAGGTAATTGGATTTGTACGTGATCCTGTATCACCCGGACAACTTCTCCGTACAGGGACAGACCGATCAGATCTGAAAGCTCGCATCTCGGTGTACGCATCTGCTCTTCCAGCATCATACGGTAGGAGGTCATCAGCAGACCTGATTCGAGGCGCGATACAGCTTCAACGACCGTGAGCTCCCTGCCGTCAGGAAATTCAACCTTGTCACCCAGCGCATAGGTTTCGGCACTGTCCATCGTGTACTGTAGAATACCCTGATTACCCTTGGGACTTCGGATCACATATTTCTCCTCAACCTCTGAACCATACCATCGCATTTCTCCCAGCTCTTTCCGGACACGATAGGATTGATCTTGTGGCCATTTCCATAACCTTCCTGTCGGTAGACCAAAAAAGATCTTGGGTGAGGCAGCCGTCACTTCGGGAACTAAGAACGTGCCAAACCGGGATGCGAGCCTTCGCAGAAACATCCAGTCGGTTTCTTTATATTGTAAAACAAGTCCGCTTAATTGGGTATTCCCCGTTACCTGATCTATGACGTCAGAATATCGGTATGGTTTCATAATGAATCGGACAAGCTCTCCAAATGTCCAACCCCTGTTTTGGAAGGCCCGTTCTGCAATATGAATATCCATCTGATATGTATTAGATAACGCTTCGATCTCAAATCGATATATTCCTCCAGACAGATGAACCTTAAGAGACGTCATGACACCATGGAAGAGACGTCTTACAGACTTTCCTGCTTCATCAACTTGCCTGAGCACAATCGGTTCCCCTTCAGCCTGAATGCGAAGGATACCCGGACCATCTTCTTCAGGAATGACTCCACTGACGTACAACTTCGCGTGCTCGTTCACCTGACGTGTAATGCGTACTTCTTCCAACCATTGGGCCTTATATGGCCAATACAGGCGAAGTTGTTCGTATCCAATACGATCTTGTAGAACCTTTGTCAATTCGTCCATGGCTAGAAGTCCAATTGCTGCCCGTCATCTTCAATCACGATATCTCCACCATACAGACACTTATGCGTACATTGACTGAGCAGGGCTGCTTTCCCTTCTACCTCGGTATCTCCCTTGCCATGCAGCCAGGGCATGGTCAAAACGGGCGTACACGGGGCTTTCTTGACTCCATAAATATCAACCATTGTACTGGTCTCTACAGCAGGATTCAGTAGATTGGAGCAGTTGCCGAAAGAACCGATATGTATGCCGGGAATGTAATCCTCGACCGTCATTTGTGCCTTGCCTTTAATATAAACCCCATGACTGAATGGAATTTTCAAACGTGTTCGTTGTGTGCCGCAGTTGCATTTCAAAATTGCGCCAGCAACGACATAGCTTTTAGGTGCATCTCCAGCACTTTGAATCTGCGTGTCTAATTCTTGTTTTAGCGCCATCTTACTCTCTCCCTTCTAAGCTGTTAGCTCCTGTTCCAGCTTCACCAGTCGAACACCTGTGATATCCCGACGCAGAATACTCTCTGCCAATGCAAGATTCACGATCATGACCGTTTCGCGCAGGTCCACTAATTGGAACAAAGGGACCTCTACCATTTCTCGTCTAAGAACGATCTGTTCCAAACTGCCGTCTATGCGCCGCTTTGTATGAGGTGACAGCACATTTGCAAGTTCTGGCGGATGAATCGCCCAATATATTTCCTGGGTCATACGCTCCCTGTCCGTAAGGACAGCCGCCCTGCGCTTCAGGCGGGGCTGATATAGCGTTAACACTTCAAGTAAACGATCTGATACGAGCGGAATCGGATGTTCCATATAATCCGTATAATCCACATGAACTCCACCGCGGACATTCAAGCTGATCGCCCTAAGATCGATGTTGGAATCCTGAAAAGCCTGACTCCATACCCTTCGCTGAAGTTCACCTACGGGCTCAGTCTCAGCGCGATGAATCCATCTCAAATCTGCCATTAAGCGAAAGTATTGGATAACCCTGTCCTCCCTTCGACATTGTCAAAAATCGCCCCTTCAATATTGGCATTACTCCACAGTGTATCTACCAGATTAGCTCCGCTGAAGTTGGCACCTCGAAGGTCAGCCCCTCTAAAATCTGCTCCTTTCAGGTTTGAATTCTTGAAGTTAACTGCATCATACCCAGGTCCCTGTACAAGTCCCTCTGGGCGTCCTATATCTCCAACTACACCTCTGAATACAGCCCCTTGTAGGGAGCAACCACTGAAATCCGCTCCATAAATAAGACTATTTGAGAAGTTCACCCCTTCCATTTCACAATTCCGCCAGCGTGTGCCCACAAGCATGCAACGTTGAAAATCGGTCAATTTCAAATCTATATTCTCAAATCTGCTGAAACGAAAGTCCAAGTCGCTGCACTCCATTTCCGACATACTCAGTCCTTGAAAATACGCATACATGACAGCAATACCATTGCTTTCCTCCAGTTCCTCGCCAATTTCTTCAATGCTTCGCTCTCTCTGATCCAATCGGAATACGCATTCGCTCGCATCAAGATACTCCCCTACACGTACTTCGAAGTTATGTTCAAGTTTCATTTGCAAATGCAATTCCATGTCTTCTAGCAAATAGCCGCATCGTCGGATGAAATAGACGAGATACCGGTTCACCAAAGGTACCTGCTGCAACCGAATACCTTCCAGTTCCACAGCCGTCACGGCACCTTGATAAGAAGCTAAAGTCTGTTTCAATCTTTCGATCATCCGTTCTACACATTCATAGGCCCATTGTGCAGAATAGAACGCTCGAACTGGCCTGCGGTCCAGCAACCACGACGAATCACAAGCCTCAACCAGCACATTCATCGCCCCACCCAGTACTTCCGTTCGCAATATAGAGTACTGGATGTAGGCGATTTTCTCTTTTGTCCTAACCTCTTGAGCAAGCGCAACTTCTTTAATAAACTCTCTGAAATGTTCCATATATTCTGCCGTCAATTCGGTTGATCTGCTCTCTAATGTACGCCTTAAATCCTCCATCAGCCTGACTCGCTCTGGCTCCACCTGATCGGCATAAAAGTGCTTCAACGAATCCTTTCGGTTCATTTGCTCCCCCCTCCCTCGACTACAAATACATATGTTTAGTTGGATTTCACCTCAGAACCACTCATCTGTGCCTGCCCATCCAATCGGAATGTCCCCCCTCCACCTTCAAGAAGTAACTGAGAACCGGCAGACAATATCATTTTCTTTCCTGCTTTCAGGGAAAGGCTGCCCCCTGCAGACATTGTGACTTGCTGGTTGCCCTTGATTTGAATGCCCTCATCTCCACTCAATCGGATAAACACTTCTCCTTCTTTTCCAGTGATAACAATGGAGTCTGGTGTCAGTCTAATCTCCTTGCCATGGGGTGTGCGAAAAATTTTGTGATCCGGATTGTTCAATTGGTTCGTTCCCGTCACCTGTGTATCTAGTCTGGGCGCTGGCGTAGCATACGCCTCTTCTTCATGCTGAGTTGGAAAATACACCGCCACCGGATCACCAATTTCTGGCATCACGTACCATCCGGTCCGCCCCTCAGAAATATAGGGAGACTGATACAGTAGCCATAGTCCATTCTCCGCTTCCTGTTCTTTATCACAATTCAGTTGTACTCTGACATGTCCGCCATGTACCGCAAATATGCGTCCCATTAATGAGCTTCCAGCAATCAGTGGATTGTAGTACGTCTTCTGTCGCAATCCTTTGTGAAGACTTAGCACGTATTTATGCTTTAAAATACCTCCGGCAAGTTCCGTATAAGCTTCCGTAAGATACAGACTTCTGCCTCGGAATGAGATATGGTGTCCCAGTTCCATAACTTGATCTGTCTCCACTTCGTATACAATGAAGTCACTTTCATTCACATTAACGGTCTCGTTCTCCGTGAAGTACATGAACGGAGTCATATTTTTGTGGACGGTATAACGTGTATTATCCAGCTCAATCGAGTTACCATGCTCATATACGCCGAAATAAAATTTGGGGCTGTCGAATTGAGCCGCAGGCATCAGACTCGTGTGAAATCGGGAAGCCAGTCTTCTGAGAAATGCCCAGTCTGTTTCCTGATATTGCACGGCAACCTTGCCAATCTTGGCTCCCCCGGTCCCCTCATCGATCACGTCCAGTCCCGGATAATCCTGATCCAGCTCCTTTAACAATTCAGGGAGCGTCATCTGGATGTTTTGAAACGTACGGGTTCGCTTTTTGACATCCATCAGGTACGTATGTGAGATTGCTTCAACCTGGAGCGTATATACGCCCCTCACAACCTGCACTTCTACAGATAAAGGAATGCCTTTGAATAGCGGACTTTTGTTCCCCTCCTCGTCCTTTTGCCACACTTCAATCGGGGTATTCTTATCCGTAACATCCACATAACGATCTTTCCATTCCTCGGATACCATACCTTTGAAAACAAGGCGGGTGTGCTCATTCATCTTTTTGCGGATTGTCAATTCTTGCAGATGTACTAGCTCATAAGGTTCAATAATCAGATTTTCATACGTCAGGCTCATGGACTCAGCTCCTCTCTAATTCATTTCGACAATGAGTGTATCCAGAAGTGTACCACCGGGTTCCATCCAATTTCTCTTCTCATCGTCCGTACAGTTAAAACCATAAACAAGGACTTTCTGATCTAAAATGGTGAACACCATATGGTTATAAATTTGATCATTCAACCCCTGAACAGCGAATTGGCAGTAACCCGTGGAAAGACCAGCATCCGTCACTCGAACACCGTGTTTTTTCCATTCTCGTACAGGTTGAGTTGCACGAATCACGTCAGCCATCGATTCCGTAAAGGAATTCAACTCTTCCGGAGCAAGACGATGATCCAATGTCTTGAACGTAAAGTTGACCGTTCCCGAATCATTGGTATAGATCCATTCAGGACGATGGGACGACGGATATTTTAACTGAGCTTCTCTTTCTGTCACCAAACGAAATGTGCGGGGAAGAGATACTGTAACCTTTCCCTCGTATAGCTCCGTTCTTCTCAGATGTATCGTTTCCTGTTCAAGGTGTATCATCGTTATTGGCTCGAATGGTTTAACTTCACTTGATTCAGCAGAGGCTTCAACATCTCTAGTCTCTGTTCCCTGATGAGGTTCACCGTTCAATATTTTGCCATATAACATCGGGATGATTTTGCGATCCATATGTTCCATAAACGAATTCCATCCTCCCATTCTCTTGAAAATTTCAATCCACAATCATACGATGTGGTCCACCCACCGGCATACCCGAACGTCCCGTTCCCCGACCTGCATTCGCGAGTATGCGATCCAGATATCGATGAATCTGCGCATTATCGTATTCTCTGTGCTCCAGCCCCAATCGACTGGCAATGTGATGCAAAATGACGCTACGTGCAACCGTTCCTTCATTGAGACACATCATGGCGAAGACCAGATCCTGGGGATCAGAGGTCCCCGTTCGAAGCAACCTCTCGGCATAATCCTTCATGACAACCGGAGATAAGGTGCTTGCTCCCTCGGCTGCATAAGGAACATGAATGACATGCAGCGTATTGAACTCCGTTGCCAAGTCGGCAAAGGTCTGATAGTCCCGCCGCAGCCGCGCCCCTTCCTTCAGCTTGAATCGAGCCAGCTCCAACTCTCTCGATGTGCACGTTGTCTCTTCATCCAAGAGCAGTTCCGAATGGCTTATCGTCATGTCACTCACGGTCTCCTCCGCGGTAAACCGAAGCTTCAGCACATTGACCCTTCCCGTAGCTTGGTATGCCAGTTCCATAGGTTCTGTCAACATATAAAGCCTTCCTTTATGCAGCACCATCCCAGGAGCAACGACCAGCTTGTCCGGGAACACGTCTACCTCTGCACCTGCAAGAATGCCATCTGCATGACCGCAATAGTACAGTTCGATATAGTCTCTGGGAAAATCGCGTAGTCCCTCCAACATGGATGTTTTCAGAATTCTTCCCTTGTTAAAATGCGGATACGAATATGTGAACATGAGCGATGTTCCTCCTTTCTGCTCGTGGTCCTCACTTCATTCCGTCAAAGAAGTCCAGTTCCGACAAGTCTGTTTCAAATGGAAGCAGCTTCTGCGATCCCAGATACAGCCGTTCATTTCTACGAGCTACAGGCAACACATGGAAGCCCCAATGACGATCATCCGGAAAGACAAAAAATTTTGTCTCTCCATTCACGATGGAATCCGTATCATCCTGCGGAATTTTATCTCCGTATCGATCCCGAATGTCTTCATAAAGCACCTCTTTATAGAAATCCGGACGGTTGGCATATACGAACTTCTGTCTCAACTGGCCATCACTTCCGCTAAGGTATAACTCCACTTCTGCCGTCTCGAATGGACGGGAAATGCTACCCGGAATGCCATCACTCCGATCCAGACTGCTGATCAGCATTTTTTCACGTCCATTATGCGTGTAGGCACTTACGGTATACGGAATTACAGCGGCATCATGCGTGATGTCGGCTTGAACGCTTCCCGTTTTGCGTGCACTCAGATAACGAATCGCCCCTCGAAGGCAGGCAAGTTTAAGATCAGGCACACGCCCTTCCGCAGGTTTTTGCCGAAACTCAATGCTTCTGCCTGGAACGAACTCTTTCAATGCTTCCCGAAATACATCAATTCGACAGGACTGACCTGTCAACTTGATAATCGAGTACTGGTTCATCCGCCCTTGCCGATAGAAATCATCCAAAAACTTGCGAACCACCTCATAGATATCGGCCTTAATCAGCTGGGTAATTTCCTTGATATTGAACACCACATCGGGGAACTCATATTCATCCTTCAACTCCCCATTCCGTTCTACCGAGAGGAACCAACGCTCCATGGTGGTGATCTGCAGATCACTGTCCCCGTCGCCCTCCATCTCCGAGTGGAATCGGTTACGCAAGATGCCGGTTTTGCGGAAAAATTGTTGCTTCATCTCTTCTGCGATTTCCCACAGGAAGTAGAAGTTTCCTCTTACCCGCAAATACTCATCCCGTGAACGGTTCTCTCGACGCGCAAACGCAGTCGGGATGATGTGTTCTGCCTCCTCATAGCGTTGCTCCAGCTTCTGATAAACGGACTTCACACCCTCTTCGTCCACCTGACGGAACACATCCGCACCAGGTGCCTCAATCAGGCTATCAATATCCGTCACCTGACGGCGTCCGCTATAGTAGTCGGCGAATACAATTTTCATGAATTGCATAATACGATAGGTAATGTTGTGACCTCCGAAGTTCGTATCCCCATTTTCGTAGGTCGTATGGATATCGAGCTTGTACGCCATATGTCCATCCTCGATCGTAAAGGCACAGGAGGATAAATCCGTCGTTCCACCGCCACAATCAATTACGAGCGCATGATACGTCTGCCCTTCCATGAAAGCACCACGTTCCATCCCGTCAGCAAGGGTGTTATAGAGCACAGCCATTCCCTCATCTAGCGCATACGTCTGCTCAATCCGATAATCCGGAAGCATCTCTCCGAACATCTGCAAAAACTGCACTTTCATCTTCACGGGACTCGTAAAGTGCACATGGCGAAACTTGCACTTGAACTGATGCTCTGCCGTTCGGATGATGTAATTCATGTACGCACGCAACAGGTCCATACGAGAAACCATAGCCGCATTGCCATGAACATCGACGATTTCTTCCATTTTGTTGTAATTGTTCACCCAGCGCTTCATGCTGCGGAAGACACTCGCCCGGCTGCTGTACCCTCCCCGACGCATGCTTCGCAACGCTTCATATCCGAACTCGTAACGAATGTTCGCTGGATCCGAGCACTCCGCCACACCGATTGCCGTAGGCAGGACCTCGATCCAGTCCGTATCTTTGTATGTAGGGTCGGGAAAAGCAACATAGTTGATGGCATCCATACGGACTCGTCCATTCAGCAAATCCTGGCTACTTGGCGCCTGAATATAACCGTTATGCAAATAGGCGCCTGCCGTCGTATTGGAGGTGCCAAAATCAATTGCAAGCACTGCTTCTGTCGGTTCAAGCTCCCGGATGTCCAGATCTGCCAGTGGGATTTGAGTATATTGAATATGAACCGGTGGAAGCGGTCTGCTGGAATAATAGATCTGATATAGATACTCCGAGTCGCGTTTCCGGAAAAAGAGGAGACTGTACTGTCTGTTGCCCGATTTCTTCCAGGTCGACCCACTTCCTGCCGTCAAATAAAAGGTTCCCGATACGGAGTCGTCCTTAACCAGGTTGAAGATGCCACACAGCTCCATGCTCTCATTGACTAAAAGTACGTTGGATTCGGTTAATCCACCCGGTGCCGTGACCACATATCGATCCAGCTTGTCCACGTTCAATCCTTCGTACAGAATCAGTCGGGCCGGTACACTAATGCCTCCATCACTGCTCATGGGCGCCGTCATATGACGAGAGATAGCCTTTTGTATACGCTCGAATCCGCCTTCAACAGACTGATCGATCCACAATACATCGTCCGCTCCCAGAAATTTTAAAATAATCCGAATCAGTTCTTCCCGTTCCGTCCGAGGGCCCAATCCCTCAATTAACCGTTCCTTGTAACAAATGTTTCGTAATTGGAATGTGGTCATGTCCATCAATTCTTCGCGCGTATAACGCATGGTTCCTCTGGAACGTTCCCTGCTCGTGGCATCAGGATACAATCGGTATGAATAGCCGTTCATCTATACTTCCTCCTTACAACTGCTGGTGCTGCTTAATATAGGGCAATCCCGTCCTGTATCATCGTATAGTCCACATCCAGAATGCCAAAATGATGCCCCCAGTATATTTCCGTGTCGAAACGAACCGGCAGAAAGAGTTCAAGAATCAGTTCCAGCTTCTCCTTCGCTTCCGTACGTTCTACCTGACCAATATACAAAAGCAATTCATCCTTTTCCTCACAATTGGCATAAAGGGTTGAACGCGGGAACATTCGAACAAGGGTATCCCTCAGCAGATGAACCGCCTCTCCCGTATCATACAAACGGAGCATATTGCAGGCGATCACTTCCTGCTCCTCCTGTCCGAACAGCTCCATTCGCCGCCGAACCCGATCCCCGTATACACCCGAATGCATATCCTTCAGAATGAAGCGAATATAATACTCCCTCTTGTTCATCCCCTGCATCAAATCCATATTCGCCAGAAAATGAATAACCAGATCAAAGAGCGCTTCCCGCAACTCCACCTGCTCTTCATTATTGATATCGAACAGGTCCCGGAAAATATCAAGAAAGCGATAATACGGATTGACTTCAACCGTGCCTTCCACGCCTGAAGCATTCAGGTTTGTCTGGCTAAGTTCCATATAAGGCGAATATACACGTGCTGGCACAAAGGTTACGTCGCGCAGATCGGTTCCATCACGTTTAGCTCGAATAATCAGATCCCAGATGTAATTCATGCTGTACTCACACCCATTCCCCTTCGCAGCAGTATTCGGGGAAAGCCAGCTGGATTTCGGATACCAGAAAGCTCAGCAGATCATCCAGAAAAATAGCCTGTAACGGCTGCTTCCCGTGTCTGCTGAACCTTAAAATCATTCGATGTTTATCTGTCTCAACACGGACATGGTCGCTAACAAATGCATTAAGTGGATACGTAATGCCCAAAGCGGGTCCTGGCGCCACGACTTGTACATCTTCCAGTTCCAATCCCTCTGCTGCCTGAAAAGCGTGAACCATGCGGGCAATCTCCCCTTTGGACCGCACAGAACGTCCTTCCTGACGTGCATATTTGCCGGCAAACCCTTCCCGTTTGTTATTGGAAAACAGTGGATAGTCCATTCTGCCAATTCGAGTTGCGACAGGACCGGCTATTTTCAGCACCGTCCATGAATCGGATTTTTCCAGTGGTGATACGATGGTGATATCTTCTTCCGATCTTTTGATATACCGAATATGCGATTCGTCTCCATCCACCAGATATCCGTGTTCCGTTCCGGTTTTGCGGAGTGGCAACACATGTTCATAATTGATTCGGTCCGAAGCCGGAACAGGGAATCCACCCGTTTTCATATCCAACTTCTGGATGTTCCACAGCGGAATCATATTGGTTCTTTTATAAGACTCGAACTCCTCCAGATGGATGGAAAGTTCCTTGACCGTATGTTGTTTGTCCCATGCCTCTCCGTCATCCGAACCCACTAGAACACAATCAACGAATTTGAAGAAATAAGGTGCATTAATCGATTTCCATGGCAGGCTGTTTTTACGAAAGACCCGGTACAATTCATCAACTTTAGAGATATACGCTGTACTTGATTTCAACCGAACCGCTATGGCATGTCTGCCTTCATTGGTTACAATCTCCCCGCGAAATGTCCGATTACTGTTCAGCAGAGATTGGAGTTCCTGTTGCCCGCATTCCATGTAGAATGTGAACAATTTCATCTCTTCCTGACGCGCCAGTGCCTCTGAAGCCTCACTCAAATAGACAGTCTGTGGTTCATCATCCTCAGGAATGATCGGGTACAGAAATTCATGAATAGGGTCCAGATCTTCCCGCGCGCATAATGTGACATAAACATCATGACGTTCCTCCTGCGGCAACACCTCATCGAAAACCCGTTGCTCAATTTGCTTATTCAGCGTCTCCTGATACTCCACAAGATTAAGAAAAACGCCTGTCATGAGATCTTTGAGCATGCGGCGTTGTTCCAGATCCTCCATCTTGTTAAGACGGTCACGAATCATGTCTTTCATCATGAATCTCCTCCTTCCGATGATTCCTGTTCGTTCACGTCAGCCTCCGTAGTGTCGGTGCTTCCGTCAGCCTTGGAGGCAGAATTACTGCTAGCATTACTTGTCGTTTTTCCAGAAGAAGCACCTGAGCCAGAAGCATCCGCATTGCCATTTCCAGCCGAGGTGACATCACCAGTGGAAGAACCGTTCCCCACTGTATTGCCTGCGCCCATACTTCCGGTACTGCCGGTCATATCCGAGGTCATTCCCGATGTGTTTCCTGTATCTAATCCTGCCGTATCCTGCGTAAGATCAGCCGCCGATACAGGTGGGTTCAATTTTTCATCCAGCTTGTTTATTTTCCGCTCCATGGCCAGCACGCGTTCCAGCATATCAATCTCCTGATATATTTCCTGTGCCGAAGCATAGGCATCCATCGCTCCGCTATAGTCTCCAGCTTCATTGAAGCGGTCGCCCTTCTGTTCCAGCGTATCTGCCTGAAGCTGCCGGGATTGCCGCTTGATATCTGCACGTTTGGTCTCGGCCGTCTCCAGTTGAGTACCTATTTCCTTCAGCGCATCTTTGTAGCCTGTCTCCGTGGCAGCTGTTCTCGCCCTTTTATACAAAATGATTGCTCCACTGTAATCCCCATTCTGGAGTTTCAGGTTCCCCTCCGTGATCCAATCCTGTACTTGCTGGAAGATGGTCATCTGCTCCAAACGCTGCTGAATTACTTCCCGGTTGAACATGCTATAAGATTCGGACAATTCCAAAGCTTTGGTGTAACTGGCGGTTGCTTTGGTAATGTCCCCTTCTTTCAGATGAGCTTCTCCATCGACCAGCGTCTGGGCAGCAGACATTTTCTGGGTTAACCATTTTTTATGTATCGGGTCTTTGATTTTGATGGAATTATTGCGGGCAAGACTGTAGTCTGAAACCGCCTTGGCATACTCTTGTTCCTTGACATATTGATCTGCATTTTGTTCATATTGCAGCATGTCTACGGCCAATTCGGCTTTTTTGGCCGCACTTTTAACCGCGAAGAATATACCGGCTCCACCCAAAATCAGAAACATAATCAGCATGATGGCAATCCGTTTAATCCACTTCTTACGATTCTTGGGCTCTTCATGAAAAATCTTATTCACATAGATGACTGCAGCACTATAATTCTCGATACGGGTACGCTGCTTACTAAGCATCACCTCTTCAAGTGTATCCACCAGCGTTTGCGGGTCGTTTGCCTCTTCAACCGCATCGATCATCTCGGCATCCTGAACACCTTCCCATAGTCCAGGGGTACAGAGCACAAGCAGATCACCATCGGCAAGTTTGATCTTATCCGATACATACGGTTTGATCATGCCAGGTTTACCCGCATATTCATTCAGATTTCCGCGTTCATCATGCTGATCCACACGATCCTCTGCAATCTTTCCTTCACTTGCCAGTTGAGCAGCAACGCTATGATCCTTGCTTTTTAAAGCAAGCCGATTTCCACGAAAATGATACAATCGGCTGTGTCCGGCAGATGCCCACACCATGCGTGTATAATCTGTCACAACAATGACAAACCCGGCTTTGAGTCTTACTCGGCGGCTCTCATACTGCAACCATTCATGTGCTATCTTGATATACTCCGTTAATTTGCGTTTGGACATGGTTGGCTTTTCCAAAAAGGATTCCAGAATGGTCTGCACTGTGATCTGGGCGCTATTCACTTCCGTATCTGTATCCAGACCATCTGCAATGACATAACAGGCCCAATCTTCTAGCTCGACACAACCATAAAAATCCCGATTCTTCAGGAAAGAACCGGCTTCCGAGACAAAAGCCGTCTTGAATTCACTGTTCTCCTTCCTCATCCGTTACCATCCTTGCTCCAAAATGATAATCGTGGCATTATCCTGATGCACGAGTTGTTTCTCTTCAATCAAATCAATAATGGTCTGGGCTGCGTCAAATGGCGGAATGTCTTTCGCCAGTATAGTCTCCAGTTCCATTTCGGTAAGGG
The DNA here is from genome assembly GCF_052114825.1 of Paenibacillus sp. 2TAF8. NCBI lineage: Bacteria > Bacillati > Bacillota > Bacilli > Caryophanales > Paenibacillaceae > Paenibacillus > Paenibacillus sp. 2TAF8. Next base: position 61,214 of record NZ_JBFRFN010000025.1, on the reverse strand, counting down.
AGTTGTATACCCCGTCACTGCACAACACAATCTTATCCTTTGGCTGCAGTGTAAACGGCTCGTCCGCAATTTCCATTTGTTTGAAGTGGTCATACCCCAAATAGTTGACCAGCCTTTTGCGCTGTGGATTATGCAACGCTTCCTGCTCCGATATTTCTCCAGACATATACTGTTCTTCAAGTTGGGTTTCCAGCGTGTGTTTGTGATTAATGGTAAGCAGCTCCCCTTTACGAAACACGGCCAAAATACTGTCTCCTACCGCCCCCCAATACAGCTCTTTGCCCTTAATCATGGCTGATACCAACGTTGTTCCTCCAGGAACGCCACGCAAATTGCGAAGAATGGCCTGATTTGCAGTATGGGAAGAAGTATTCCAAAATTCTTCAGGATCAGGAAACCTCTCCAGCTCTTCAAACTCGCGAATCAATGTTTCTACAGCAGTCGTACTGGCTAACTTCCCGCCAGATAAGCCGCTAATTCCATCGGCAAGCACCGCGAGTACACCATAAGACTGCACAGCACAAGCAAAATAATCATCCTGCTCACTTCGAGCACCCATGGTCTGTCCATTCCCGATCTGAATCCCCACCTGTCTATCGTCACACTGCCTTACCGGAATACGACTTCGGACGAATAATAACAACCAGATCGACAAACAGCCTGCTGCAATAACCCAATATGGCGTTAGCTCTTTGTCGTTCCACAAGATCATGAAGGTATTCACTGCTGCTCCCATTCAAAATGCACACCGCATAATGGAATGAAAATGAATTTGCTACGTCCCAATTGAATGACGTCGTAGGCAGCCAGTTCCACCGGAGAATAGACTGCTTCATTGTTGTGATAGGCAAGACCGGAAGCATCACCAGGCAGCAGATAAAAATTTCTTTTTTTGGGGTCATATACAATGACAGCATGATTACGCCGGGAAATGGTGTTATCCCCAAGGATGCGAACATGCATCTCTTCAGATCGTCCAATAAAGTTCTTCTCAGCCATAATTCGATAATCCTGGCCCATCTGTGGACCTTCGATGCACACCATCCACCCTGTTACCGGTTCAATTCCTGTCGTTTCTCCCAGGTATGGCATTGTTCTATCTTCCTCTGATGTGCGAGGTGCGCGTGGAATCACTCCCGCTGCTTCAGGATTGCCGGACGCTGGTGACTCGACAGCCAGATTACAGTATGGGCACGTATTTCCGTGCCGTCTCGTGCTGAACATATGTCCGTTTCCACATCTCGTCAGACTCATTTCTATTCATTCCCCCGTAAGTTTGTATAATGGTACGCCAACGTTATTTCATTTCACCAAAATTCGGGTATTGGCAATATAAATTAGGTCCCCTGCCTCGATCAGGCTCGGTTCTTCGATTTCCAATTTGGATGATTTGCTTTGATTCCTCTTACGCACGCCTACGCCGCTGGCCGAATCAATATCCTCGATGAACCACTGGCCTGAAGCTTTATTCAGCACAGCATGTTGCGGGCTGATAAGAGAGGCATATGGAGTATCGGACAGATCAATGTCCGCCTCACTGTTCCTTGAACTTTTTCCAATCAATACACTTGTCTCACCCTGAATGTACCATTCCTTGACGCTTGTACCATCGTCGTCCAAAAGCACGAGTTTCACCACACGTGAAGGCAACATCTTCTTTTTCCCCTTGGTGGCAGGTATGTATTTAAAAAACAGGTATGCTCCCCCGGAAAGAACTACAATACTTCCAGCTATCCACTGAGCGCTTATGTCCCGGTTAATGATGAATATATAGTACAGTACGGCTAACGATATGATGGCGATACACACGTCAAGCCCTATTGTCATTATCGACCTTCCTCGTTTCACTTCCATAACCTCCGCCTGAACCGGCACGATCCATTACAGGCCACCGGCTTACTTTTTTCGAACCCCGAAGTATCGATCAAACATGGCAGACATATCCATTCCCTTGTTTGGATCGGCTTTGCCACTGTTTGAATTCTCCTTGCTCTTGGAGCGATAGCCAAAAAATTGTTCAAATTGCTCCTGCATTCGTGATGGATCAGACCATACCTTCTCGGGATTGATAGCTCCGTTGTTTGTATATCCACTCTTTCTTTGTGCATTGCTGGATGCTGCATCTCCTGCCTTTTGTCGATCCGTAGAAGATTGAGATTGCTGATGTTGATTGTACGCTGCCCTTAACTCGGAATTTCCGAGTGTGCTGTAAGCCTCATGTACTTGTTTGAAGCGTGCTTCGGCCTGAGAATCTCCCTTATTGACATCTGGGTGGAATTTTTTGGCCAATTGACGATATGCCTTCTTGATCTGCTCCGGAGAAGCTTCACGTTCTACACCGAGAACGGCATAATAATCTTTCATCGTATGCACTCCTGTCTCTCTGCCGTAATCTGTGTAAATAAAGATTAAGGGGCACGAATGCCCCTTAACATCACAGCGTTATTCTGGGCCAGTCATTACTGAACCGGAACTTCAGCGCCCCACTTTATAGCGGGAAGCCACCTTCAATTTTAGTCAATTCAGTTTTGTCTTTTTTCTGTTTGATGTAGAGACTGAATTCACCCACACCTTCGGTATCCCCGAAGCGCTCTGTGTAATCCACAACAAACGCATTCGGCATGTGAATTTTACGTACCACTTGATCAGCTGCGACTACTTCCAGGGTTACTTTACGGTAGCAATCTGCTTTCTCAGCTGGAACGAGGGACCACAGTGCAAGTTTCATCGTGTCATCAGCGTTGTCACCGTCTGTTGCTGTAATAATTTTGCCGCTGATGCGAAGTGTTGCACCTACATCTGTGGATCTGGCATTGGAATCATCCGGTGTATCGGTGTCATACACTACTGACTGGATATTATCCATTCCCAATTCGATTGTTTCTGCGCCTTCTACTTTCAATACAAAACCCATGAATAAAAACCTCCTTAAAATTAGAAAAACAATGTGTCCGGCACACTCTCCCTACTAGGCAAAGGTACCGGAATATATGTATAAGGTCAGCCAATAAAGGCCGCCTTTAACACCAAATTAATATCTATATCTCGTTGTTTAAAGAACTGAATCTGATATTCAAACGTAGTTCTTTCCTAAACCATTACGCTTTCATCGCGCTAGTTCCTTTGGTAATCATGACCTCCAGATTCTTCACGTTTCCATTGAATACCAGATCGATGTGACACATATTGCTCTTTTCATCGATGATGAAGCTCATGTCATCACCTTCCTGAATGATCGAATTGATCGACCCTCGGGTTCCCAGCCACCGGCTTTTCTGACTGCTCGGATTGTTACTGAAGAATTTGACGATATTTTCATGCTTGAAATCACCAGTCTGGAAACGGAGCAAGCGTTCAATATACGTACTTACGAGAGTTTTATACAAGGAATCAAATCCATCTTCGGACATCGCCATGCTTCTCGCTTTGTATACCGTGATCCGCTTGATATCGACATCCTGTATTTGAGCATTTTCCGATGAGAAAATAAATCCAAAGTTCTTTCGGTTGATCGAATCCTTGATGGTGTTCGTAAATCCGGATATTTCTTTGGTCATCGTGGTAACTACACGCAGACTATTATCGCCAGCTTCAATATCGAAACGAACACCTGGATAATCCCTGTTCACGGTTTTGAATGCTCCGCGCAGATACTCTGGGCACTGATATGCAGCCACAATCCCGGCAGCTACATAAGACGCACCAACGTATACTCCTTCAATCCATAGCTTCAAAATGTCTTCTTTCTCCTTGGATAGTTCCACACCATTCTCTGTCTGGAGCATACGACTATCGATAACGACACCGGACTTTTCTTTCGGAATAATGGTGAAATTAGGAGCACTTGGAATGGCGAATTCGCTGTAGTCCTTTCGAGTCAATACCGCGCATTTATCGATATATTTATCGATACCTGCGGTAGCCATACTGCTAAATGTAGTTTCTTCTCCAGATTCAAAGCTGAAGAATACCTGCACTTTGTAATCCTTAACAACTTGCAGGAGCATAGATAGAGATTCCATGCTGTTTCCGTCTTGTTTAACGACTTTCTCGTTACCACGGAAACGGGATCGGCTGACTTGAACTTGTCCCGTTTTCTCCAATTCAACAGAAGGCACAATACCAAACCAAATGGTGTCTGTAAAATCATTCTTCGCATTGACTGTGTTGAGATAGGTCTCCAGCCGCGGAATGTTGCTGCTCTTGACAAGCATATCCAGCTTGGCATTTGCAATCAGCATGGAAGGCAGCATCCCTTTGTTCTTGGTTGCATATTGATCAAAGAACATTTTGACACCCAAAATTTTCTCAACCAGCGGTTTTACAGTTTTTACAAAGTCATCCTTGGCGTTCTTGTAAAATTCAAGGTATGTATTGTAATTCTGTACCTCAACTGCCGTATCCACATCCGTCTGAACTGCAGGCAGTGGGCAGAATGTACGAACCACCAGATCCTGTACATATGGTGAAGGCGCCTCTGAGAGTGAGTTATAATCTTCGGCAAACACCTGAGTCAGCTCCGTACTTGTCGATTCATCAAGTAGCATTAACTCGTTGTTATCACCCTTTGGAGCTTCGATAATTTTCAATTCTCCGCTCTCACCAATCGTAAGTTGTCCTACCTGAATCGCTTCAGAAGAAGTTTCTTCTTGAGCGCGGCCTAACAACAAGCGAGTTTTGATATCTTCGATAGCTAGTGGCAGCATCGCCATCACGTTGTTATAGTTCCGGCTGGCATCTTCAAACATGACATTAAGTTTATCCCCGACGTCCAATTTCTTAGGGTCTCCGTCATCCAGCTTCTCATACTGGTTGTACATGTAATGAATTTCTTTCCGCACCTGCCGAATATCATCCATAACCTTTTTCGGTGAGATCATATCCAGTAAATTTTCAAACTTGAAATCTACATTCGTAATACCTTGACTTCGTTTAGTATCAATCAAAGTAAACAGCATTCGCAAAAAGTCATTGCTATGATCAACTTTGATCTCGGAGATGGCTTCATCCGGAATACCCTCCGGCTTTGTGAGCGTATACATGACCTTCTGGTTTACTGCATTGAAGAAGGAATACACACTAGGAGAAAACTTGTCCAAAAACTCATCGAAGCTTCGCACAAGCAAGTGCTCGTTAATCTCCTTGATCTTGTCATCATTCAAGCTGTCGATCCCTTTTACATCACCGACTATCGTAATCAAATCCATTTTCTCAGGATTGATCTCTTCAAAAAGCATCGTTCGGTTCGTTTGATTAATAATATCCATTCAGGCAACATCCCCCGATTGTTAGTTCATTCGGGCGAATGTTTTCCCCCCTCCATCATTTTTTGACACTCCGCACACTCTATCAGCCTTTAGACACGATGAAGTAGACTCACCTTTTCAGGCGATATACGGTCCAATAGAACGAGCTGTCAACATACGACTGGAACTTATGTACCAGATTATGCCGTTTGCTTTGGAGATTTATGGAATCAATCTTAATCATCAGCAATATGTTTTGTCAATATTCCTATATATAGGTCTAAAAGATCATTTTTGAAACTTAGATACACCTATAGAACTAATTTCCATAATTCACTTCACTTCCCTTCAGAGCATGCCGATGTATAAAGAATATCCTATAATTTGGATGATATTGAATGATTTAAAACTAATGGAGTTTTACCCCTGATCAAGAGATAAGCACCTTAAATTATGCAATGTTGCAGTATTATTCATTTGTCAAAACTACGCATAACGGAGCTTTATCGTGCACCAAAAAGCAACTTAACAAAACAAGTTTAATTTCTGGCAACAGTATTCAAAACAGGAAGGAGATTCAATGCCTCAAAATGATACCGCTAAAATTCAAAAAAATAATATTCACTCTCTTGCTAATCAGTTTTATAACTCCACCATGGGATAGTGGGGAAATCCACGCAGAAGCATCTGTCAAGACCCATGCATATGAAGGTCTAGATGCCATGTTTGTTCTGGACGTGAGTTATTCCATGAATGAGACCGACAAAGATCGCATTGCAGAAGAAGTTATACATATGTTTATGGATATGAGTAGTGGACCTAAGACCCGTTTAGGCTTCGTAGCTTATAATGACAAGATCACCTCATCCATACCACTGATGGATATTTCATCCTCTGGGGCTCGCAATAATCTTCGGAGTCGTATTGATGGCTTAAAACGTTCAGGATATACAGATCTGGGACTTGGTTTACGCCGAGGTGCCAATCTGCTTGAACAATCTCATCCGGGTAAACGTAAACCATTTATGATCTTGCTCTCTGACGGAGAAACGGATTTGCGAGGATCGACGAGCAGAACATCAGCTGATTCATCCAAGGATGTGGACAAGGTTATTCAGATGGCGCAACAAGTCGGTTATCCCATCTATACTGTGGGACTTAATCGTGATGGAACAGTTAACCCTGCAGAACTGGAGCGCATTGCGAAGGAGACGGGCGGCACTTCATTTATCACCGGAAGTGCAGACGACCTGCCTGAGATTTTCAATCGTATTTTTGCAGATCAGCTTCAATCCGTTCTCGTATCTGTCGCGGCTGTAACCGCAACCGGGGCCATGCAGGAGGTAAGCGTAGATATTCCCAACTCCAGCATGGCGGATGCAAACATTATCATGCTCTCTGATCATGCTGTCTCAGAAGCGCAGCTCTATTATCAATCGAGTAATGTCAGCTTCATTCGGTCTGATAAATATGCCCTAATGAAGATCATTCGTCCGGATAAAGRAAAGTTCCAACTGAAGTTTAAAGGTCGTAGCGGCGATCTGGTCAAGATCAACCTGCTCGGCAATTACAATCTGTCTGCCGTTGCAAATATGGCAACGACGAAGCCAGTAAAGGGAAAAAGTATAACCTTTGAGGCCTCTCTCTATGATCAGACTGAGGACCCTAAACCCGTTAAGGATTTGGATGTGTATAAGGGACTGGAAGCGGAACTCCTTGTAACTCCATCTGACGGGAAGACGGAACGTATCCCTTTGAACAATACAGGTAGCGGGTTTACAGGAAAATATAATTTTTCCAAGTCGGATCTGTATACATGGGGACTACGGATCGACGGCCCAGACTTCTATCGGGAAATCACTCCGGTTGAAGTAGAGATTACAAATCAAGCCCCCACAGCCACCGGTGAATCTATCGTGTTATCCAAAGACGAGAGAAATACAGATGTAGACCTGAGCAACTATTTCAAGGATGCTAATAATGATCCGTTAACTTATGTCCTCGCTGAAGATGAAAATGAGCGCAAACTCGGAGATGCCTACATTGAAGATAAACTGCTGAAGTTTTCTTCTCTTCATACAGGAAGTTCAACGATCAGGGTGACAGCAACGGATACCGAAGGGGCAAGTGTAACTACAGAGATATCGTTGCGAATTCATTCTTTACGTGAAACGATCCTGTTATATTCGGGACTCGGCCTCCTTCTTGCTGGAGGTATTTTCGCACTGTATTGGTTCGTGCTGAAACCAAAACCCACATTCCGCGGAAGACTGGAAGGCTATTTTCTAGCTACTGCGAACGGCGAGGATATACCAGTGACAAATTGGCCACTCACATCCCTCGATCGCCGAAAGGTTAGTCTAAGTGAGTTGTTTGATCGCATGGACATCGGAATCAAAGTGCCCGAGTCAGAACGCATCTGGCTGGAAGCAGGAAAAAAAGAAACGTTATTGCTTCGACACGATACGAACTGTACAGTCGTTCGAGGTCGAACACCAGTAAAACGCAGACATACGGTAGCAATAGAATACAATGAAAAGATGTATATTACGTTTGAGGATGGTATTACGGAGATCGAAATTCGTTATAAAGCTATCAAACCGAGTACCAATATCTATGTGGGGCAGAAGAAAGATCCACAGTAAACGAAAGATTAACCAGTGTTCCATTGAAATATGCTCTAACTCCCCCTGAAAATAAAAATAAAGAAGCCAGTTCAACCCACCCAAGGGCAAGAACTGGCCTATTTATGTTGTTGGTTTATTTAATTGATAACAATTGAGATATCCTTGTGCCTCTGCTTTAATGACATACGATATGAGTGCTCAGGCCGTTTCGTGCTGCTTCTTCGGCTCTGGCTCGAATATCTGAGTATGCTCGTTATCCTCAAATTTCCATTCCATCTTGCCTGGTTTGCGCACCTTCCACACCAAAGCCTGGACACGCAGGGATGTTCTCACCCAGGTCAGGGAGGTACATCGTTTCTCTGAACGAACCATTAAGCCCCAGTGAATAACCCTTGCCAGCCATGGAGTCACATATTCATTATGCTTGCGTACCGACGGCAGCTCATCAATGAATAAACGCTGCTTCACATCCATAGGCGGCTGACCACAGGTCCAATAATGAAGCAAGGCAGACAAACTATAGATATCCGACATCGGCCCCTGCTCGGATTTTTCCGAATAGAATTCAAGCGGTGAATATCCCTTGGAGGTAAATATAGTCGGCTTTGCCCCGGACGGCATCGGCCAGCGCATTGCTGAACCGAAGTCAATCAATTTGGGCGTGCCATCCTCCATCACCATCACATTGGAAGGTTTGACATCCCGGTGAAGAATACCTTGTTTATGTATATAATCGAGCGTATCCACCAGTGGCAACAGAGTATCAGTGATAAAATCGGCCTGCAATGCGTGGTTACGCTCTTGTAAGTAATCGGTAAGAATCATACCTGTACAATATTCAGTGACCAGATACCCAGTACCATTGGCCTCAAAGTGATCCACATATGTAATGATGTGTGGGTGTTTGAGAGAAGACAACAGCTCGCCCTCCTGAAGAAATGCAGAGAGCAAATCGTGAAATTGTCCACCGTACCCTTTGGATGCACAAAATACACTGCGCTTGTCCGTCTGACGTGCAGCAATCCGATGTGGGAAAAATTCCTTTATGGCTACTTTGGCACCCGTCTGACGATTCCGTCCAACATATACAATAGCCAATTCACTGCTGGTCAGAACCTGTCTTATCTGATATGTATCGTTCAAAATGACATTGCGCTGCAATGTCATATTCCAGTTATCTTTTCTCATACCAAACCTCTTTTCAACCTTGTCGATCGGAAGACTTGCCGCATAATTGTGTAGTTGTGTAATTGTGTAGTTGTGTAATTGTGTAATTGATCCTCAGACTCCTCCGAAAAGAGTCCAATTAGATAGCAGTTCATCGCTAACCATCTATATAAACCAAACACTACCTTTTGAAACATTTGTTTGCGGAAAGTGCATTTTTGTTCAAGCTTCCGTTTTCTATACATAGATGTGTACATGCTCTTCTATACATAGTATCGACAGAAGGGGCAGTTTCGTTAATCCATTCGTCAAAATGCGAACTGCCCCACGTTCCCAAACTATTTCTGTCGTTGTATTACCTTCAATCATATTGCCTTCAAAATGGTATTACCGCTAATAATGCTTGCTTAAAAACTGCTGAATTTCCTCATTCATCTCACTAAGCACATCCTGAGAAGGGAAATGTCCCGTATCATATTTGATCGCTTGTACATTCGGAATAATTTTCTGAGCACGGTCAATACACTTATCTCCTGGGAAAAAGACATCCTTCTCACCCACTAGAAGTAATGTAGGCGAGGTATAATTTTCAAGTTCTTCCCGCTCTGCGAGTTTGGGCAAATCCTGCTCCAGACTGACATATTTGAATATTTTGCCGATCAAGTTTTTATCTGCTTCCTTCATACAATGGCATGACAGGTTATCCGTTATCTTTTGCAAAGAAGCTGGCGAAGAAGTCATCCGATACTTGACGAGTGGAAGTGTAATATCGTGAGCAGTTTTCATTTTGGAATTGACAGCAAGACCCGCAGGAGCCACCAACACCGARCACGCAATGCGTTCCGGAATATAAGTAGCCAGTCTGAGAATAATACCACCGCCAAAAGAAGGACCGATGAATGCACTTTGTTCAATGTTGTAATGATCCAGCAGATCGGATACCCACAAGGCCAAGCTGTCAAAACGTGCCGAAATGCTCGTTTCCTCGCTATAACCGGGATGCCCGATCGTATCCGGTGCAATGATGCGATAGGATTGAAATAACGACGAGAACCAGGACAGTGTCATCGGATTCACACAATTTCCACCCTGAAGAATAAATAATGGCTTGCCGTCTTCAGGCCCAGTCAACAACACATGTGTTTTTCCAAAACGTGTCTCCACATACTCTCTTGTAAACCCTTCACCCAGCTCACTCAAATAAATTTCGTACTCTTCCAGAATACTGCTCTTTCCTTCTTCACTTCTATAAATGGAACTCATGTCTGCCTCCTGCAATGTATACTCATCTCACCTATTACAGTGATCAAGACCGGGACATTCCCGGCCCAAAAATATATAAGGAGGGCCTGTTGGATGACAGGCTCCTCCATATGTGCGACTTATCATATGCTGATGATTATAGAATGGAAAATGGAAATTGTAAATATCGATTCTAATAGACAAGCTCAAAGCTTTCATTTTGGAGTTGAAATAAATCACTTTCTCCCATAATCCGCCTTGATCTCGCCCCACTGTTTCGTTTGCCATTTCAGTACTTTATTGGTGTACGTATTCGTGCGAAGCCACTGCTCTGCCCGATCAATCATCAACCAGATTTCTTCAGTCGAATGGTCACGCGGCAGGGTTGTTGCAACCTTTTTTTGCTTAAGCCACTTCATCGCATTTACGGAATCGGTATAGACCGTTTTGTTGCTGCCTTCTTTTTGGAGATAAGCCAGAGCATGCACGATGGCGAGAAATTCACCCAGATTGTTCGTACCTTTCGAGATCGGCCCCACGGAAAAAAGCACCTCGCCTGTGCGTGTGTCGACTCCTTTATACTCAACAGGCCCCGGATTGCCGCGTGTTCCCACATCTACAGAGATGCTGTCATAGTCAATTTCCTCGGATGTCTCCATCCCGGCACTTCTGCCGCTACTGCCTGACTTCGACTTGGACTTGGAAGCGCCACCTGCACTTGAACCCCAGTTCCCTTTCCAGCCAGCACGATACGCTGCTTCAGCGGCTTCCCTGGATTCATATGATTTATATTTGGCTCCGGCATATTGATCCGTCTGAGCCTTACATTCCGCCCAAGTGCTGTATACGCCCGGTTTCTTTCCTTCCCATACCACGTAATATTTCTGTTTCGCCATGCGTAACCGCTCCTTTGTTTACTGCATCAATATCCTATTGTAAACGATGGAGCAGGTAAAATGAAAGTTTATTACGGGTTAAGCAGTAGTACCGTTTGCACCACCCTGTCCACATCCTCTTCATAGTCGGTTATGTTCAGATCAACCGGAATATCAGGGTAAAGTGAATCTGTTTCCTCCTCTACCAAATGAAATTCCCTTGTACTATAAGAAATGTTTAGTCCCGATTCGGGAAGTTTAAACACTTTCACTTCTCCAGGCTTGTTCGGACTACTCTGAGTTGGCGAGCCAACCAATGTGGCCTGCAGCTTGTACTTCATGCTATACGCGTTGATTAAGGCTGAAGAAGCCGTGCCTTGGTTGATTAATACAAAAGTCTTACCCGTTAGTGCCGGAACCTCTTCCAACTTTTCAATCAACGGATCAAGCACCCACGAGGCTCCGCCGGGATTGTTTCTTAGATCAATTATTAGCTTCTCCACTTTATTACTATGTAAGGTCTTAAATACATTTTGCTCAAAATCAGTGATTGGATATGATTTATCTTCCGCACACATTCTGTAAGGTAGATATAACGCTCGATCCGATGGAAGATATTGAACATCATAGTTCAGATTCAGATTAGTTTGATTAAACGAAAACGTTCTTCGGGCAAGCATCTGTGGTAAATAATTTTGCGGCTCGACAGGAGTGACATCATATTCAATGATCGTTGAATCTTTCTTATGAAACGTCAGCTTGATCTCATCCTTGTTATCAAGGATACCCACACCATGAAGAACAGAGGGATATAGTAGATAAAGAGGCAGGTTGTGTTGAAGCCCATACACATTTTCATAGGCAATGACTTGCTCTAACGCTTTCATTACATCCTCTATACTCGTATCCTGCACTTTGATCAGCTTCCCGTATATGACATCCTTGTACTGAGGGTGAACGCCGTTCACATATATGTTCCCTTACTGATAAAAAAAATGAAATGGCAGCACCTGCTCCCTTTCATCCAGATCAATATGCGTATGTAACTGATGAATGGACGATATCGCTTTAAAAAGCTCCATTTTGACTTCATCATCACTTCTGTAACTGTTCAAGTTGGATACAATAGAACTCATCTGCTTCTTAAAATGTTCAGCACGGTGTGAGTCGTTGCTGAGCCCAATCTCTTTTTCAGGAAACTGCTCTAGGATTAATTCGAGATCAGGCCTCCAGTTCATTGTTAAATCGTTGGTTGCATTACTGCATGCGCTCAATAGCATCAAGATACACAGCATACTGCAAGCGACCTTTACCCGCAAATATATCGTAACGCTTGATTCATCAAGTTCTCCTTTCATAGCACATGCGTGCCATCCATCAAGTGGAAGATCGTATGAGTATAGCGAACCTGAATGAGTTATCCTGTGAGGAAAGTTACAATATATCCCTTTATATCCTTTTTAAATTTTTATAAGCATGTTGTATCGCATATTCCCTCCCATCCCGGAACAGTCTAATAATCAGCGTTCAATTAGGAAAAGAAAGGATGTCTTGCATGGATTGGATCTGGAAATCCGTCTTGCTTGTTCTCGTTGGCATGATTCTGCTGCGCATCGCAGGGCGTAAATCTATCTCACAGATGAGTGTGGCAACAACCGTTATTATGATCTCGATCGGGACAACCATCGTACAGCCGATTGCCAATCATGAACTGGGTAAAGCGATTGGCTCCGCTGCCGTATTTATTGTAACTTTGCTCGTTGTGGAGCAATTACAGATGAAATTTAACATGTTTGAACGATTAATGAGCGGACGCTCCAAAGTGGTTGTGGAGGATGGTAAAGTTATCATTCCGAATCTGAGACGAATGCGGTATACGATAGATCAGCTCGAGATGCACCTAAGACAGGCGGGTATCCGAAGTGTAAATGACCTGGAAACGGCAACCGTGGAACCGAATGGCCAGCTTGGCTATGTTCTGAAGCCGGAAGCGCGCCCCGTCACTGTAAAAGATCTGGAGCAATTATTGCAAAGCTATGGCTTGGCTCGATCCAGTGGCGGGATGCCCCAGTTTGAACAACGGCCCGAAGAGAAGCAGAGTAATGCTTCAGCAAACCGTGGAAGTGAAGATGAAGATTCGGCTAATATTTTTGAAGAGGTCAGCAGCGGGAAGCATTCACATCGAGTAGACTCCAGGCTGGAATAGATGTTATAAACCTCCGAATTCCGGATTATCGTGTGCTCAAATAGGCAATTCCCAAACCTCCGGTGACCGGATTCTGGTAAATCTCACATTCCACCTCAAATACCTCGCCAATGATCTCACGAGTCAAAATATCGGCAGGAGTGCCATGAACAACAACTTGCCCTTGCTTGACCACATAGAGATAATCACAGTAGGCTGCCGCAAGTTCAAGATCATGCAGTGCTGCCAAAATTCCGATGTCCAGTCCGCGAACAATATTCAATATTTGTAGCTGGTACTTGATATCCAGATGATTGGTCGGCTCGTCCAGAATCAGAAATTCCGGTTGCTGCGCAAGTACACGAGCCAGAATGACACGTTGCTTCTCCCCGCCGGACAGAGACGTATAATTGCGACCTGCATGTCCGGTCAGCTGCACTTTTTCCAGTGCCATCTCCACAATCTGCTCGTCCTTTGCATTATCGGTCTCCAGCAGCTTCTTATGCGGTGTACGCCCCATCATAACCATCTCACGAACGGTAAAATCAAAGCTTAATTCGTTAAACTGACCTACAACCCCCATCTGCCTGGCCGTGACTTTGGGACTCGATTTCAGAATATCAGTATCTCCCAGCATAACGCTGCCCTGCTTCGGTTTAATGACTTTATAAATGCTTTTGAGCAATGTCGATTTGCCGCAGCCGTTCGGTCCAATTAACCCGACGAATTGTTTCTCTCTCACCTGAAGTGAAATATCACGCACGATATCCGTATCCTGCACGGAAAAAAATATGTTATCAACCGTTAATTGCATGTTATTTCCCTCCAAAGCCATAGCCTTTTTTGACAAGCATGTACATAAACATCGGTGCACCAATCATCGCTGTAATAATGCCGATGGGCAGTTCAACGCTGGAGATTAGCGATCTCGCAATGACGTCTGTCCAAATCAGGAATATCGCGCCGAACAATACCGAAACAGGCATCACTTTACGATGGTCCGAACCGACGATCCCTCTCACGATATGAGGAATGATTAATCCGACAAAACCGATCATGCCGCAGCTAGCAACCATCACACCCGTTACGAGTGCAGTTAATATCATGTACAGTCTGCGATATAAACTCAGGTTAATCCCCAAAGTAACTGCAGCTTCATCGCCCAGTAACATCGTGTTTAACACACGGGACTGCAGTAGGAAAAACAATATGGCGGTGAGCACGACTATGCCTATCAGGGGCAGCTTGTTCCACCCGGAAGCGGCAAGACTGCCCATCGTCCAGAATGTGACTGTTTTGATGCCCTCTGCATTATTCGCAAAATAGATAATGAAGTTGGAAAACGCACTGCATAGTGCATTAATAACCATACCCGCAAGCACCAGCTTGACTGACGTCATTTTGCCCCGGATTCCGGCCAGTGTCAGAACAAGCAAAGATGCACCCATAGCTCCGGAAAACGCCCAAAAGGCAACGCCAGTCTGTCCTAGCCAGCTAATTGCACCAAAACCGATGAGAATCGCAAAGGTAGCCCCGAGCGAGGCTCCTGAGGAAATGCCAAGGATGTAAGGGTCCGCCAGTGGATTCTGCACAGCCGCCTGCATAACGGCACCACATAAGGCGAGACCCGCACCGATAAACATCGCCATTAATACACGCGGGAAGCGAATCTGCCAGATAATATCCGTGAAGGAGCCTGCTGCAAGCGGCTTGCCTCCCCACTCCATTCCCGTTATTTTGGCTAAAAGAATACGGTAGGACTCTCCGAGCGGAATACGAACTTGTCCAATAGAGACGGCAAACCCTGCGGAAATCAGTACCATCACGATTAATGCTGCAATAAGTAGGGTAAAACCTGTTTTGCTGTGAATCAGGGATTCTTTTTTCCCCAAGTGCTGTGTGCCAGCCTGAATCGTCTGTGCCATTTCTTCCCCCATGAATTCTATTAAAATTGTGCAAAACTTAAATTAGCTATTTACAAAGTATTTTCCCGGATTATAATTGAGAATGATTATCTTTGTCAATTAATATACAAACAAAAAGGGGTTATTACCATGTTGAAATGCTCGTCCAGAACCACTTTATTTGCTGCGCTAACTCTGTTATTACTGCTGCTGTCGGCATGCTCATCCAATACGTCCACACCATCCACAGCCGAAAATAAGGCTTCCCAAACAGGGACAACCGAAGCTGCTGCACCTGCGGGAACGGCTAATCAAACGACCTATCCGCTTACCGTCGAAAACTTCTCTATGTCTGGTGAAGGCGGAGAATGGAAACCCAAAGCACAGGTGTTTGATAAGGCACCCGAGCGTGTTGTTGCCAATACTCAATCCGCTGCCGAAATGCTGATCAAGCTGGGCCTGACGGATAAAATGGTCGGGGTTGCTGCACTTTATGGCGCGGTAACACCCGATGTAGCTGACGAATTCGCCAAAATTCCAGTGTTGTCCGAGAATTACGTGGGCAAGGAGCTTGTTGTTGGCGCCAGCCCGGATCTGGTCTTTGGACGAGGTGATCTGTTTGCAGACGCTGACTGGGGTGTGGGAAGCGTAGACGGACTAAATGAGATGAACATCCGTACCTTCATGCAAACGACCAATCACAAGGGAACGCTCGAAAACCTCTACAGCGATATTACGCAGCTTGGTCTTATCTTTGATGTACAGGAAAAAGCCACACAATTTATCGACAGCCTGAAAACACGGACGGAGGCGATCAAAGCCAGTGTCGCTGATCAACCGGAGCACAGCTTTGCATATATCGTACCCGCTACAGAAGACAGCATTACCGTAAGCAGCATGCAGAACGATACGTATCAGCTTGATGCGCTCAGCCTGTTGAAGCTAAACAATGTATTTGATGGCGTACAAGGCGACGTCAGCGTAGAACAGTTGATTACAGCGAATCCGGATTACCTGCTACTCTCGGCTTACAGCGGATCACCCGATATTAACAAGCTGATTCAGAATCTGTATGCCAACCCTGCGTTGCAAAGCATGAAGGCTATTCAGAACAAACAAATCTACGTGACCGATTTCAGCCAGTTCTGGGGATACGGATATCAAATTATTGACGGTGTTGAAAAAATGGAAAAAGAAATGAAAGCTAATCCGATCCAATAGTTCGGTATCTGTAATGTACAAATGAATTGAATTAATGCATGGATAAACCCGGGAACAAGAGGAGACTTTTCCCACGTTCCCGGGTCTATGCTTGACATTAGTTTGATATCAAATTATATTACAAAGATGAAAACTAGAGATACTATTTCACTTATATCCAAAATTAAAGAGAAAACCAGTCGTTTTATTTTGACCGAAATGGCCGAACAAGGCATCCACGATCTGGCTACATCCCATGGAGATATCATCTACGCCCTCTATAATCATCAGCATATGACCATGGCGGAGATTGCAAAGAACATTCGTAAAGATAAATCCACGGTAACCGCGCTTGTGGACAAATTGGTACGAACCGGATACGTCGCCAAAGAGCGAGATGCAACCGATTCACGCATCGTTCATGTAGCTTTGACTACCAAAGGCGAAGCATTACAACCCATCTTTGAGGATATCTCGCAGCGATTGCTGGACACCTTTTATGCAAATGTTACAGACGATGAGAAAAAAGAACTGCTTCGCATATTGATCAAAATTCACGATAACTTTTAATTTTTTTTGGATTTATAGTTTGATATCAAACTAATTATCAAGGAGGATTTTATATGACAGATTACACCCAATTTTTACCTGAACATGAGGTGCATCACATTGGAAAATACGAGCTTTACGTTGAAGTTTATAAGGGAAATCAAGCATTAACCACAAAAATGATGAGCACATCTCCTCCGCTTTTATTTGTTCACGGGGCATACACAGGCAGCTGGATGTGGAGTAAGTACCTCCCCCACTTTGTCGAGCATGGATGGACTTGTTATGCAATGAATCTCAGAAGCCACTTTAGAAGCCGGGTGATGGACATGACTCAAATTTCGGTGGAGGATTATTTGGATGACATTCGTGAGGTGCTGTCCCTGCTTGATGAACCTCCTATATTGGTGGGCTTCAGCATGGGCGGTATACTCAGCCAAAAGATTGCAGAGACCGCTGACTTGGCAGGTTTAATTATCATCGACACCAGTATTAGCAAAGAAGTTCATGATGCCCTGCCCTACCCTGAAACGGATCGAATTGAACCAGGAATAATCATGCCAGCACCATTACGTGAGGAGAACGAAACGATCGATGAAACCGCAGAGGATATCGACTTTCAACGGCACTATTTGCAAATGGAGTCGGCAAAAGCATTTCGAACCTTTTCCGCCCTCTGCGGGGCAAAAGGGATATCTATTGACGGGAGTCTGATTACTTGTCCCGGTCTGGTGATTAAAGCTGTGTTGTCAGAGGACGAGCATCAAAGAGGACAATTAACCGCGAAGCAGCTAGGAGCCAGTTATGCCGGGCTTTGGGATACAACACATACGGGCTTGCTTGTGGGTCAGCGATATAAGGAAGCCGTCAATTTAATACTCAAGTGGTTAAACAGACAACACCAGTAAATTCTCTACTCCCACAAGATTGAACTGAAACCGAATATGCCGGTCTATTTCGTTCATGTAAATCACATCTTTGAATAGTTAAGATTTATCTAATAATAACCTTAAATCTATTTGAAAACTCCCCTCAATACCTTTAGTAAGTTATGTAATACAACATTCATTATTTATATAATAAGCACAGTCGCAATAATCAATTACTAAAGTAGAGGAAAGGAAAATAGAAATGGGGAAAATACACGCAACAAAATTTCAAACTTATGTGGATCAGGCCATTGACCGCGCCATCATCGAAAAAAGAATCGTAGGAACGGTTGTACAGGTTGCATTCGGAGGAGAAGTTATCTACAGCCGGGCTGCTGGTTATGCAGACAGGGAGCAAAAGCGTACCATGGAAGAAAATTCCTTGTTTCGACTTGCTTCCGTAACTAAACCCATTGTGTCGACAGCGGCTCTGGCATTGGTATCCCAGGGAAAGCTGAATCTGCCTGATCCGGTGACTCACTGGCTACCTGCATCCGGCCCAAGCTTCCTCATGGTCAGGAAGCTCAAATCACAATTCAGCAGTTGATGACACACACCGCAGGTTTGACCTATCGCTTCTTCCAGGAAGACCAAGGCACTTATGAACGTGCAGGGGTCTCGGATGGTATGGATTTATCTGAAATTAGTCTGGAGGAGAATCTCCAAAGGCTTGCTTCTGTTCCTCTTTTGTATGAGCCAGGAAACATGTGGAGATATTCCATCGCGACAGATGTACTCGGAGCCGTTATTGAAAAGGTAACCGGAATGTCATTAAGAGAAGCTGTCCAATTGTTGGTTACTCATCCTCTTCACATGACCGACACTGATTTTGTTGCCGTCGATTCGAATCGGTTGACCGCTGCATATGCAGATGGTTCTGATGAGCCTCGTCTTCTCCATAATGAGTTAGAGCAGGTTCCTTTTATTGAAGGTACTGCCGGTTTCCAGCTTGCCCCCAACCGTGCGAATAACACTTCTGTCTATGCATCAGGCGGAGCGGGTATGGTTGGGAGTGCCGGAGATTTTCTTACTTTACTTGAGACATTGCGACAAGGGGGACATCCTATTCTAACGAATGCTGTTGCCACCGAGATGGCTGCGAATCAAATCGGTGAACTTGAGATGCCGTATTGGCCAGGAAGAGGCTTTGGGCTTGGATTTACGATACTGAAAGTTCCCGTTGTAGCTGGTACACCCGAATCCCCGGGGACGTGGCGGATGGGTGGAACCTACGGTCATTCCTGGTTTGTTGATCCCAAAGAAGAACTTAGTGTTGCAGCATTCACCAATACGGCACTTGAAGGAATGTCAGGCCAATTCACTACCGATATCTGTGATGCGATCTATGCAGGCATTCGTGAGAGCAAAAAGACTGCAAAAATATAAAGAGCGTAAATACCCGCCCAATCAGCATTGGGCGGGTCTATTCATTAACGAAGCTAGGTTCTGCTAGTTGTTACTACCCAAGTTTCTCCTCTTAAAAAGATAAATCCCGGCAACCAGGATAAACCAAACTGGCGTGACAAATAACGCCATCCGTGTATCCTCAGCCAGTGCCAATACCACCAGCACAAACGCGAGAAAAGCTAAAATCAAAACGTTTGAAAACGGATAAAGCGGCAGTTTGAAGCGGCTGCGAGTTGCCAGTTCGGGCTGCGTACGACGATATTTGAAATGACAGATCACCATGATTCCCCAGACAAATATAAAACATACCGTTGATACACTGGTAATCAGTGTGAATACCCCTTCCGGCATGATGTAGTTCAGCACAATCGCAATAAAGATGACAATCGTGGAGAAAAATAGCGCATTGGCTGGAACCTTCCTTTTATTTACACGCGCAAACGAATCAGGGGCGTTCTGATCTTTCGCCATGGAGTAGATCATCCGGCTTGTACTGAAAATCGCACTGTTACATGCGGATGCCGCGGAGGTCAACACTACGAAATTCACCACACCAGCAGCCGCCGCAATCCCCACTGCGGCAAATACCTGCACAAACGGGCTTTCGGTTGGCAAAATCGCACTCCAAGGATAGATGCTCATAATAATGAACAAAGCACCCACGTAGAAAAGCAGTACCCGAATCGGAATCTGATTAATAGCTTTTGGAATGACCTTTTCGGGATTTTCCGTCTCTCCTGCGGTCAATCCGACGAGTTCCATCCCCACAAATGCAAAAACGACCATCTGAAACGAGATAATGAAGCCATGCATTCCATTCGGAAACCAGCCCCCGTGACTCCACAGGTTAGTAAAGCTTGCTGAGCCCTGATTGGTTGTAAAACCTGTAAAGATCATATACAAACCAACTACAATAAGTGCCAAAATAGCGATAACTTTAATCAAGGCAAACCAAAACTCCATCTCCCCAAACAGCTTGACCGTAGCCAAATTCATCACCAGCAAAATGACCAAGGCAATTAGTCCCGGCATCCATTGAGGTACGTTCGGAAACCAGAACTGCGTGTATAAACCAACAGCCGTAATATCAGCCATCGCGATGGATATCCAGCAGAACCAATAGGTCCAGCCCGTAATAAACGCCGCCATATTTCCCAGGTAATCACGCACGAAATCCACAAAGGAATGATATTGCAAATTGCTCAGCAGCAGCTCTCCAAGCGCCCTCATGATCAGGAATAAGACAATGCCTGTAATGATGTACGCCAGCAGAATGGATGGACCGGTTAGCTGGATTGTTTTGCCCGCCCCGAGAAACAACCCCGTTCCAATCGCCCCTCCAATTGCCATCAGCTGTACATGTCTGTTTTTCAGACCCCTTGTTAATGTTTCTTGCTGCATGGTACACCACCACTCTCTTTCTGTGCTTTCTCTCTCTCTGATGCAAAATAATATACCATCTAATATATAATAATCTTCCCTGAATACCTATCATTCTTTTTGATTATTTTTATTTTGATTATTTCTATAATGAATCAGATTTCGAAGCGTATATGACTTCAATTTTTATCGAGGTCAGTGGAATGTAAACAAGCTACCGCCTGTATGATACAGACAGCAGCTTGAAGTTGCTTAACCTTATTCAGTTTGTTGCGGGAATCAATCCCCTCCCTCGTACCACAGCTCCAGCGGCAAACCGACCAGGGATTTTCCAATCCACTCTCTGGCAATGTTGTTGGAGGGACCCATGGCGATTCCTGCACGTGCATCACGGAAGAGGCGTTCAAACACGCCTTTTTTATAACCATAACCTCCGGTAACATCCAGCGCTGCTTTGGTCGCTTTGTTAGCAACTTCCGCAGCATGAATTTTGAACTCAACCAGCGGCAGGAACAGCTCAACTTGCGGTCTTCCCTGTGCCTGAAGTTCATCCAGCTGCTTCGCAAGAGATAACTGCCACGGCTTCAGGCTGGAGATCAGCACCTTCACTTCAGCCAACTGCTGGCGGATGATCTGGTAATCAGCCAAACGCTTGTTAAAGTCGCGATGAACCATGCCCTTCACATATTCGGACGCAGCCTCAAGTGCTGCCTCGGCAACTCCAAGCCAGGTGGAGCCCAGACCGATCAGATATACGGGGGATACACCACTTTCCAGAATTTCGCGTCCCTGTCCCTCCGTACCGAGCTTATCCTGGGCTGCAATCCGGACGCCTTCGTATGTGATCGGGCCACTATGGTTCCCCCGAACCCCGAGTGCATCCCAGACCCCCGAAGTAATGCCTTCCAGTTGTCCATCGACAAGGAAAAAGCTCACATCTGTCGGCGTTTGTGCTCCTGGCGTGCGGGTCTGGGTCACATAAAAATCAGCTTGTCCCGAGCTTGTCGTGAACGACTTTTCGGCATTCAGAATGTAATCCTCTCCGTCCCGGGAAGCCTCGCTGAAATTAAACCACCAGTGACCTCCCGAAGCGCGTTCGCTAGTAGAGTACGTACCAATCGCCCCATTGCGCACCGGCTTTAGCCAGCGCTCCTTCTGATCCTCATTTCCATAGAGGGCTATCGTCTGAACGGCTCCGACATGCATGACATACACCAGTGAGGTTGAAGGGCATCCCTTGGCAATTTCTTCTGCCGCAATCGCAAAGGCAACATGATCCAGTCCCCGTCCATCAAAGCGCTCGGGAATCAGCACGCCATTCCACCCGTTCTCGGCAAGCACGGCCAGATTCTCACGCGGGAACCGTCCCTCACGGTCAATCAGCTCTGCACGTGGTTTAATGGCTTCGTCGACAATGCCCCGAATTTCAGCTCTCAATTGCTCATAGTCAGGCAGGGTGTGAATCGTGTTTGATTGAATACTCATTGCGTCATCTCTCCTCTAATTAAAATAAAAATTCATCCCTCAATAACACGGATACAGATGTGCCAATTCAATTTACTTCATTGCATTACGTCTATCAAAAATCGATGGTCTGCTCATGTAGCCGTAACCCGGCTCAGCGCAGCCTCCTTCTCTTTAACCAGCGGGATGACCTTCTCACCGAAAGCCTGAATATCCTCATCGTAATGAAGAAAGCCGATCAGGACGAGGTCTACTCCAATCTTTTTCAACGCAATGATGCGGTCTGCCACCTGCTCCGGGGTACCAATCAAACCTGTTTTGAACCCGTCATTATATTGCACCAGGTCGTCAAAATTGGAATTCGCCCACATTCCCTCCTGTTCAGGGGATGCTTTGCCTGCAAATTGGACCTGACTGCGGAAGCCCTCCACCGCCTCGGGGTCAGCATATCGAATAATTTGACGCAGTACCTCCACCGCTTCTTCTTCCGTATCCCGCACGATGGCAAATGCATTGACTCCGAATCGCAGCTTGCGGTTATAAGACGCAGCCCGCTCAGTCACATCTTCGATCTGGGTACGGAAACCATCGATGGTATTCCCGTTCATGAAATACCAATCCGAGACTCGTGCAGCCATGTCGCGTGCAGCCGCTGAATTTCCTCCTTGAAACACAGGGGGAATTACAGTCGGTTTGGGTTTGTGTGGCGCTTCATGAATACGGTAAAAGTCACCCTGGTGATTGGCATTGTCTTGCGTCCACAGCTCCTTAAGCACACGGATGAACTCTTCGGAGCGACGATAACGCTCGTTATGGTCCAGCCACGGTTCTCCGAATCCATGAAACTCTCCCTTGAACCAGCCGCTGACAATATTTACAGCAACCCGTCCCTGGCTGATATGATCGATCGTCGTGATCGCTTTGGCTACCGGACCGGGATGCCATAACCCTGGCAATATAGCTGCTATCAGCTTCAAACGATCTGTAACCACAGCGAGTGCAGAGGCCAGTGCAATGGCTTCCAGTTGATTTTCAGCCCCGTAGCTGGCCATAAATCTGGTTTGCAATAACGCATAATCAAAGCCCGCTTCTTCTGCGATCCTGGCATACCTTGCGTTATCCTCAAATGACCAGCCTGTTTTTTGCGGGATGCTGGAGATAACCAGACCGCCACTTACATTAGGAACCCAATACGCAAATTGCATAGACATGTTCAATCACCTCTTCAATGGAATGAATTATAGGTAAGGACCAAGGCCCTCTCTACCAGAGCGGAATACAACAAAAAGACACCTTCAACCTATACATGTGAGGTGCCTTTAGTTCGTCTAATCGGCCAGAATATGATGTTTTCAAATAGAGATATCGTAAAGAGCAGACAGCATCATTTGGAAGCCGCAGGCGCTTTTACCACATGATCAGGAAGGGTATTATTGGCAATCATCTCGCCAAAAGGACTGATAAATGACCGTTCGCCGTTGTTCCCGTATTGTGCATAATTCAGCTTCGGAAACAACAGCTCGGCAGTACGGTAGGCTTCTTCCAAATGCGGGTACCCAGACATGATGAAGGTTTCAATACCCAATGCCTCGTACTCCCTCATTCGCTCTGCAACCTGGTCGGGATCGCCTACAAGCGCTGTACCGGCACCGCCTCTGACCAGCCCAATGCCTGCCCACAGATTCGGGCTGATCTCCAGATTGGAACGATCCCCGTTATGCAGACTTGCCATCCGCTGTTGACCGACGGAATCCATGCGAGCATAGATCTTCTGGGCGGAAGCAATGGTCTCTTCATCCAGATGAGAGATCAGGTCATTCGCGGCCTGCCAGGCCTCTTCTGCGGTTGAACGAACGATCACATGAAGCCGGATGCCGAAGCGCAAACTTCTTCCCTTTTTGGCAGCAAGCTCTCGCATTCGGTTGATCTTGGCCTCTACCTGGTCAGGCGGTTCACCCCAAGTCAGGTATACATCCACATGCTCGGCTGCCACCTCCATGGCAGCATCAGAGGAGCCCCCAAAATAAAGCGGAGGATAAGGCTTCTGAATGGTTGGATACAGAACCGCTCCGCCGTGGACCTTTAAATATTTGCCGTCAAAATCGACTTCTTCGCCAGCCAGTTCCTTGCGCCATATGGTTAGAAATTCATCTGTCAATGCGTAGCGCTCATCATGATCCAAGAATACCCCGTCCCCCTCAAGCTCGATCGGGTCACCTCCGGCTACAACATTGATCAGCAGTCTTCCTTTGGAAAAGCGATCCAATGTACTTGCCATTCGTGCCGCCGTGGTAGGCAGCATCAGCCCCGGACGCGCAGCGACCAGGAATTTCAGCTTGTCCGTTACCGATACCAGCGAGGAAGCAACGATCCAGGCGTCTTCACAGGATTTTCCCGTAGGCAGCAGCACGCCTGCAAACCCAAGTTCATCGGCGGCTTGTGCTACCTGCTTGCAATAGTGATAGGTCACTGCTCTGGCGCCTTCTCTTGTGCCCAGAAATCTTCCATCCCCATGTGTCGGGATAAACCAAAACAATTCCATTTTTTCTCTCCTCCTGTTCATATGATGGCTACTCTGCTCTAGCTTTTCTCTTGAATCAGCTTCCAGACAGGAGCTGTTAACGACAATTTGTCATGCCGAACGTAATGGGATGCAAGCCCACGGATCGGATCACCTGCATAAAATTTTTCATACAACAGATGTCTTGCACCGAGCGGACTACCGATGAGATCCCAGGCCAGTTTGAACAATTCCACTTTTTTCTCGGCACTCACCGCAGCCCCTTCAAAGTACAAATGCATAAGTTCGGAAATCGGACCGTAGAAGTCCTCAATTCCGGAAGGGGTCTGAACAAAGCCCCCTGCACCAACTTGTTGAAGTATCTCGACAGCCCGTGGATAATATTTGGTCCCCAAATTTCGCGCCGTCTCCACATACGTCAGATCAGGAACGAGCACACCTGCCGCATCAGGCACAGCTTTCGCCTCCGCTGCAATAATCAGTGCCTTGATCACGTCAATCTGTGTCAGCAGCTCCCCCAGTTTCTCTTGAATATGCAGAAATCCGGTGACGCCAATGGACTCGGCTACTGCAAACGCCACCCCTGTGACAAATTCCAGCTTGGCTACAAAGCGCACAACATTTTGGTGGAAGGCCAGTCCATTGGCTGTGCGGTTCCCGCGAAGTTTCAGGACTTTGTCCGAATCTCCATAGAGAAGCACCCTTTCCCACGGAATCAGGACATCATCGAAAAAAAGGACGGCATCCATCTCATCGTATCGTGCACTGAGTGGATGGTTACGTTCTCTGGCATCAGCAAACGACTCCCTGCACACAATATGCAGTCCTGGTGAATTCGCGGGTACGATCAAGACATGAGCATGTTTCTGATGCCGGGTCTGAAATTGCAGGAACGAAAAGATGAGAAAATCATGCGTATACGGTGCACCTGTCGCAATCATCTTGGCTCCCCTGACCACAATGCCTTCGGAAGTTTCCTTCACCACATGGAGAAATCGCTCTGCGATCCGCTGATCATCCAGCCCGCTGGAACGATCAATCTGGGGATCAATAATGGCTGTCGTCAGAAAGAGGTCGCGGTCTCTGGCCTCGTGGTAATAGGTACTGATTTTGTCTACGAATCGCGGGTCCAGTTCGGATAATTCATGCCGGGCAGCATACCACCCGGTGACTAGGGAACGGGCATAGTCAGATAACCGGCTCATCATGCCGCTGGTACTGGAAGACCAAACTGCAAAGGACTGACTGCGCTTGTTCAGCTCGGCTGCTGTGTACGGAACGAGAAATGAGCTGTGTGCATATCGCTCCTGTCCATCGGGAGCATAGCCTACTTGCTCCCGTTGAAGAGGATCATCCAGCATGTTAAATAGCTGCCTTATGGTAGACAGTGTGCCTTTAAAAGCCGCATGCTCGGAAATATTCCTGACCTGCTGCCCTTCGAGCCAGACACGTCGCCCATCCTCCAGACTGGATATGAAAGTGTCTCCCCTCAAAATGTCACCTCTTAATCAAATTTTATTTTTCCGATTGATTTGCTATGTTTTATTGTTTATCATAGCTAATATCCATTGGAGCGCAACAATCAATCATCCGAGTTTTGACGGTTACCAAACATAAATCCTGGATCTGTTGGGAAACGTCAAAATAAACTACAATTTGGCTTTATCTGGAGGTGACTGAATTGTAAGCTCATTCCCATGGATGCTTTAAATACGGATCTAGACGATGTTGCTTAACCAACACTCCATCCCATTTTGTTGTATTTGAGGTGATATAAGTGAATGAATCCCGAAGTATGGACCGAAGAATTCACAGAACTCGTGTCATGATCTCCGAAGCCTTTTTGACCATTATGGCCAAGCAAAAATACTCAGACATCAGTGTGGTAGACATCGCAGAACAAGCCAACATCAACCGTTCAACGTTCTATGCCCACTTTATAGACAAGGAAGATTTGCTGGATACCATTGTAAATGAGAAATTCCAGTTGCTGGACGATGTGCTCAACAAACGTTGTGTTGACATGGACGTGGTTCCCTCCTTTGCCGAGCCTGACCCGATCTTTGCGGTCTTGTTTGAACACATCTTTGAGCATGATGAGTTCTACCGGGTCATGCTGCTGATCAATCCTGTTGGCAATTTCAGTACAAGGTTGAATGAGATGATTAAAGCCCATTTTTTTCAACGGATAACTCGAATCGGACTAAATCAAAAGGTTCAGGTACCGCTTGACATTTTACTGGATCATCTCAGCTTCTCCACCAGCGGAATCATTCATAAATGGCTTGAAAACAACAAAATTTACTCTCCCCATCATATGGCTTTGCAGCTTACCCGTCTTGCCCGACTAGGTGTGTACACGGCCATGGGCGCTCAGGCTTAGGAGACACGTTCCCCATTCCTGACCCTGCCTGACTACAAACAAAAAATGGACTTCTTTTGGACATGGGAAAAACCCCCATCATGAGTAAACGTAGTGTTTTTTCTACTGTCTACTATAATGAGAGTGTATCAGAGATTCAGAGATTGGACTTTTTCCTCCTTGCGTTATATCGCGTAAACGTACGTGCATATTCCTGTTACATCTTCGTTCTTTTTAAAGCAGATCCATGACCCGATATATCAAAACAGCTCCATCTGATTTACCTGTGCATCAATCCGCTCCAGCGTCTCAGGGGCTTGGTCCCGGAAATAGGCATGCTGAACCCGCTTGGTTGGTTCAATAATTTGTTTGGAGGCATCCATCGTGCTTCGAAGACGGCAGCTGTATACAATGGGAAAATAGTCCTGCAAAAACTTTCCCTCTGCATGTGCGGTCAAGGCAATAATCTGAAATCCCAGCTGCTCGGCAATAAAGAATACAGGACTGAGCACATGATCGCTGGACGCCTTGCCAAATGGGTTGTCCAGAATGACTGTGCGGTGCAGCTTCATGTTAGCCTTGATATATTGACGACGCTCAGCAACGTAGTTCAATAGCCCGAGGAATAACGTCATATTTTTACTCCACTTTTCTCCGCCTGACCACCGGTTGGATTGTTCCCATGAGTATGACGCTTTCGTGATCTGATGGTCATTTGTCACTTTGCGGCAGCTGACCTTCATCGCCTCACCCTTCAATACAACCTGAAGCAGCTGTCTTGAATCGAGCCATTTTTCCAATCTTTTGCGTACATCACCATCCTGTGAATGCACGGACTCCGCGTTAAATGGACTACTCTCCAACTGAGAAAGAATCCATTCCATATAGCTGCGGATGCGATCCTTGCCATCCTGCTCCTCCCATTCCGGGATGGAAAAGCTGAAAATCTCCCTCCACCCATCAGCAGACTTGATCCGAGTTTTCTTGGGCAATTCCTTCAATTCCTGTACAATTCGCTTCATATGGGTGTGAATCCGCTGAATAAACTCTTGCAGATCACGGTCATAGGTCTGGATCGTTTCTTCCATGATGTGAATCGCCTTCTGGATTCTCGTCTCCATCGTCTCTCTGAATTCAGTAACCTCACTATACAACAGCTTCAGTTCAATCCCCTGGATGGCCATTTGCCGCAGCTTTACATCCTTGATCCGGGAAATACAAAAATTTTTAAAACTGTCCTTGCCTTTGTGAACGATGCCTTGCTCTCGCTCCATCCTTTGCAAGCAGGATTGAAGCCCCGTAACAGCACGTTCACTAAGCTCCAATCGAGCATAGGTAAAGTCCAGCACACGACGCTCTTCCAAATGAGCAGAAGGTATACGTTCATCATGAAGTCGGTGCACAAGGGTATGCTTATCCCATAGCTGCAGCACACGATCCAATTCATGAATCTGACGTTCCACGGCGTCCCTTCGCTGCTGCCATTCCTTCTTCTCCTGCTTCAGCTTCTCATTTTCCTGTTGCAGACGCGACTGAACTGTCTTCAAGTCATTGTCAAACCGGACGGGTTGCTTCTCGGGAAATTGTATGCTGAATTGCTGCCTTAAAATCGTTATACGCCCTTCAATATTTTGTATCTCGTGCTTCATCTTTTGCAGTTGTTCTATAAGATGTACAGATTCATCGCGATATCGTTCGATTTGCAGCCAGGCAGCCTGCTTATGTTTCTCCAGTTCAACAGGCAGAGATAACGCCGTATCCAATTCCAGATCCGAATGCTCACGGAGCAAATCAAGCATGCCCTTTTGCGCCAAGGACCGCTTTTCTCGCTCATGGCTCTGCTCCATTTCCAAATGATTGCGTTCCTTCATGATACCGGAGCGCTGCAGCTCCAACACGCTATACTCTTCCTTCAGCTCTGTCATTGAGCGGCTTGAATCAGCATAAGCGAATTCCTGCGCTTTCCGGTATAAATGATCATTGCGCAACAATTGCAGCCGCGTATTGGCATCATGGTATGCATGCTGCACAGCCGTCTGTTCCTCGTGGATTCGGGTCAATCCATATTTTTTCGTCCTAAGCTGTTTTTGCAGGCTGTACAGCTGCTGCCTGATTGGCTCAAGCTCCTTCTCCAGCTTGTTTCTATCCACACCAAGAATGATATAACTGTGCCCCTCCTTCAGCCAAACTCCCAGCTGATGAATCACATCCTGCATTTCACTAAGCTCTGTACGGTATTTGTCTATTGACTCTTCCAAGTGCCTGGATCGCTGTTCACACTGCTGGAGTTCTTGTGAATAACGAATCAATTGTTGGCGGCTCGCATGAAGCTGCTGCTCCAGAGCCTGGGATTCTGAGAGCGGGTACTTACGTAGAAACTGCTTGAAATGCTGCTCAACATGCTGCCATTTCATCAGTTCCTCTTCCCTGTTCTCCCGTTCCTGTCTTGTTTGCTCAGCCCGTTCCAACAGACTTGTCTTCCACTGCTGGAAGGCGGCCTCCTCTTCATTGTCCTGCCAATGAGTAGGAACAACCCACTGCTCTTCGGAGCGTTGCCCCCCACTTCCTTGCATCAATGCCGCCGCTTCACCCGTGCTGAGCACACGAATCGGATAAGCAAATTCATCTTTTGCAGCCACAAGCTTCTGCATAAGCTGCAGCTTCTCCCCTTGAGTTGTCACCAGGGTTACCGACCACAGACGATCCCCCACCTGTTCCCAAATCCCATCTCCAACGTTCAGCCCACGCACATATTCCGTGCCCGTTTGCAGCAAGCTTAGCTGTCTGCTCCAGGCCTTCACAAATCGTTCAATGACAGGATCTGCGAAAAATACGTCCTGCTCGTTGTAATCATCTACATAACGGTACGCAAGTCTTTCTTTGTGAAGCGAAACCGTCTTCTGTTCCTGACGCTTTCGTATCCCTTCTTGAAGCCGCTCCGTGATCGAGGCTTCCTTATCGTATACAGAGTTCAGCATTTCCCAATTCGGACGCAGTACACCCAGTTCACGAACAACAGCATTATGTTCCTCATTCCGCTGCTCCTGTTGCTGCTCAAGTCTGGCTTTCTCGCGCTCCGTCTCGCGGAGTCTCCCTTCCAGTACCTGACGTTTATCCCGAATGATTCCCTGTTCTTCAGTGATCTGCTTGATCTGCTGTATATGCTCGATCCGCTTGGTCTCCAGTTGCTGCTGACGTGCAGACCAGATTGGTATTTGCTCTTCCACCTTCTCCAGTGAAGGGTTGGCCAGGATCGCGCGAGCAATTTTTTGCTGTTGTTCTTTTTTTTCATCCAATTGGGTCTGCTTCTCAAGCAGCTTCAGCTCCCATTTCCGGGTTTCAGCACTAAGCCGCTCCATGGTCTTCTTTGTTTCCTCCTCTTCACTCTGCAGACTGTTGAGCATAGAATCGTGCTCCTTCAAAAACGCAGATATGTCCTCGTCCTCCCGGGCAAAAGCTGTCCGTAGTTCTCCTCCAGTATGTTCCCACCTTTCTTGAAGCTGCTGCTCGTCCTCACTTTGTTCCAGCCTTGCAAGCTGCTGCTCCACCTGTTGCAGACGCGCCTCCGCCCTTTCCTGGCTCACGCGATGTTCTGCATATTTCAGTGAATAAAAAGTTCTCGCAGCCTGCTGGAGCCGCTTGTTCAGCATATCCGTCTCTTCCTGAAGCTGAGCCAAACTGCTCACCAGTTCAAACTGCTCCTGTTCGGCTTCCGCAAGATCAAAAGATTTTAGCTGCATCTGCAGCTCCTCCTGCTGTATCGTCCAAAGCTGCAAACGCTCGGCAAGCCCGGTTTGCTCTTTATGCTTCTCCTCTCGCTGCTGCCATGCCAAGCTCTGATACGCCTTTGCCTCTGCGCGGGCTTCATCATATTCTTCCTCAGCCTGATGCAGCCCCTCATATAACCGCACATACTGGCTTAACTCCTGTAAAATCAGCTTATTTTCCTCGATTTGTTCTTTTAATTCCTTGTAGCGCTTGAAGCCTTCACGATGTGAATTGAAAATGTCTACGTAGCTGCCCTGCTCGAAACCTTCCATCGCTTCTTCAACCGTTGGAATCAGTAATCTGTCAAACAGCTGAGAGGTCGATTTGCAATCATCGAAAAAGTTCTCAATCCCGCCCTCCGTGCTATTAATTTTGGCAACAGCCTCCCACTCTGAGGCAATGATATGGAAATTCTCCTCAAGATAGGCTTTATACTCCTTGAGCGTGCCAAAGGTTTGAGCCGTCAGCGGAAATCGCTGTGCCATCGAGGAATAATACTCCTGCATTTCCCCTTTGTCCGCTGGCCTGGTCTTACCCATGTACTCCCTGACGAACGGAACATGCTCCAGCCCGTGCGCATCATGCTCACCGTATTCGTAGGCGTAACGATAAGAGTCAACCCCGTTCGCGTTGAGGAACAGGCTGACGCACGTAATCGCATATCTGCGGCGCGGCTTGTCATTCAGAATCCACTCGATGGCGACATGAGCCGGGCCATTTTCCAGAAGAAGCGTATCCTTGAGCTTGCGCCCTGCCAGTTCCGTATGCGGCAGCATCGCTTGCAGTGCTGTCTGAATAAACACCGTTTTGCCGCCGCCATTCTCCAGCAGAATAGCACCATTATGACCGTCAAACCAAAATATCTCATCATTATATCTTTTGTTTCCACCTTCATAGAGCACATGAGTAAACCTGATTTTAGCGATCGACGGCATGCCCCTCATCCTCCCCCTCAGCTTTTTTCCGTTCATCCAGATTGTAAAGAAAATTCAAAATCCCCCGATTATATTCCAGTTCCATGAAATACCGCTGCACAATCATCTTGGTTTTTTCAGTCAAGGCCAGTTCGCCTGCACCAACCTCTTCAGCCAGCTGCTGCTCCAGCAGAAAACGCTTTACCGTATCAAGAAAGCTGAGACGACTGATCGTATTTCCCGTTTGGCGTTTAACCGTTTCTTTAATATCATCCATCGTATCCCATTTTTCAATGACAGCGGACCAATGATAAGAAAACTCAACCTCGTAGCTTTTAAGCTGCTCCTCTTCAAACTCCTTGAGCAATTCAATTCTTTCCTGCATCAGCACAGACCACTCATCCAGAGGTATAAAGTTCCTCGTAGGCTCCAAACTTTGATAACTGTCATAGAAAGCCCCGATAAATACAATGATGGCCATGTACATTAGATACAGGTCTGCATTAACCGCAGAGGAACGCAGGTAGGTTTTCTTCATGTAATCATTGCTCATATGAAACGGCGACAAACGAACGAGCGGAATCAGAAATAACTCATCACTCGTTACAATCACAGCGCAATCAACCTCTGCGGCAAACTGATCGACAAGTCCCCGGACTTCATCATCCGCTATATAATCCTGCAAACGCTCCTTATCTACGGACCCATTCAGTGCCAACTGTGAATACAGTCGGAACGCCTGCATTACCGTTTCATTCTTGTAGCTATAGTTCACCTTGCTCGTCCCCCCATTTCAGCTTCATATTCTGGATTTGGTAGCGTGTCCCCGTCTCAACTATACCTGAGCACTCACAAACAACCAGCACTCTATGGCCAAGTAAACCAAAGACGTCCTCCAACCCGGTATTGTTATCTTGCTTTTGCTCCATCGACAACACCCGAACAGGACTTCGCTGATGCAAAATCAACCAAAAATCATAAAAACTGCGCCGATCCAGCCAATGTCCTCGTCCATACTCACCCATCCGTGCGATAAACTGCTGCAGTTCGATTTCCGTTTTTTCATGGAGCTCCTGAATAAGCAAGTTCATAATTTCCATAAAAAAGGCTCCTCGACGCAATGCGAACTGGAGATCGCTTTCTTCATCGGCAGCCTCAAGGAAGCTATCTTCCCGCGGCGTCTGCTCCCCCATACCACCGATCATGTTTTGTTCCGCAAACAGTGTCAACAGCGACCAGCTTCGCATCCGCCCCAGCTTCATAAAAGGGGCTATCACCCCTTTCATCGACTCCAGCGGCAACGGCAGCCCAAACACCAGCCCTGCAACATCCTGTTCAAAATTGAAAGAGTTCAGTCCCGTATAATACAGTGACTCCTTCGCGGAATACAGAGCGTGATTCTTGAGATTCATGCACTGCTGCAGCAAGCCTGAGTGCTCGGCATGAACTCGTTCCAACTGATTGGATATGCGCAAAATCAGCTCATAAGCGCGCTCCTGCTTCTCCAGGTTTGTATCTGCATAAAGACGTGTCAGTGTTTCTTTTACAAATTGTCTCAGCTCATCAAACTCTTCATTTTCCCGTTGCAAACGCGCATAGATGTCCTCCAGAAGCCTGCTGTACCGCTTCAATGTCTCTTCTGATACGATACTGCGCTTGATTTCATGCTCAAGTTTTACCATCCGCTCCTGCAAAGACTCAACGTCTACCCGCATTTCATTAATTTGTCGCAACGCTCCCTGAAACTCACCTTTTTCAAGCTGCTTGCGCAGGACTAGCTGGTGAATGGAAAGCTGGAATTCCGAATAGAACTCCTTTGTAGCAAACACCAGTTCCAACCCATCCTCATCCAGCGCATAAAATTGGGTGTTACTTTTTGAATCAAAAGCATTCGCTCTCAAAATAGACGTGTATATTGTCTGCCGCTCCCCGGATTCCCAATTAAAAAACGAGAATTCGCGCTTCTTACCTGAAGCCGGACGAAAAACCTGAATAATATCACGCGCCAAATACTCCCATTGCGAAATGTCTACCTTTAGCAGCCCTTCCGAAACACGCATTAAATATTGAGCCAAGTCCTTCACGCCCACCTTCGTGTTCCTCATCAGCTTATGTTCAAAGAAAAATAACAAGGTTAGTAAACCAAGCTCCATCATCTCAATGGGCTGTCCATTTTCATCAGACTGTTTCTTTCGTTGCAACTCAAATAAAGGATCAAACAAAGCCACCTTCGACATACGTTCCTGAAAGTCAGACAACGTGTCATCTATTTCGAATCGATCCATTGCTTCCATGCTTCACTCCTCCATATGTATTGCAATTGTTGCGATGATAACGTTTCCTGCGGATAATATCCTCCTGCTTGAAGGCAGTATTTGATCTGAGCCTGCTTTTGCGGGTTAAAAAATGAGACAAATGCCTCTATGGCCTGATCCACTCTTCGCTGATTGTTTTTTCCCAGTACATAGGGTTGCTCCAGGCAAGCTTCATAGAAGGGAAGTGCCGGAATCATCACCTGTTGCTTGTTTGCTTCATACCAGATGCGGATTCCCTCATAATCAAGATCACCAAAATAAAAAAAGCGATGCTCACGATGGGGGACAGGATATTGCAGCCGGAACATGTCAAGATTGCCAGTAATTTTGTTGCCGCAGCCGTAAATCAATGTGTTGAATACACTGGATGGTAACAGAGGAAGCAACGCCTGAAATGTCGTTTTATTTTCCACAACCAGATGTATGCATCGCAAAGGTAGAGCTTCCGTTAACATAGAGGGATTGACTGCCAGCATTAATGGATCGGATACCGGATGAATGCAGAGCAAGTCCCACAGACCAAGTCGCTTTAACAGTGCAGCTCCACCAAGATCTGTAATCCACTTTTCATTTCCTGTAAGCTGATAACTCCGTTCTGGCGCTGGAACTGTCGATAACGGCAAACCCTCAGTTTTGAGAAATTGATCGATACGATCAATCCACGGTCGATCTGCCTCAAATTGCTGCTCCGGCAAGCCAAAATAACTATCCAGTTGAATCGCCGAATGAATATTCAATCGATACTGTTGCAGTTGACGATTATGCTGCTTCATAATAACCGGTCTATTTACACGATAACGGTAGGAGAGTGACGGCTGTTTTATGGTGCGACCTGCAGATTTCACCGATTTCATCACTTCTTCCTTCTCCAGTTCAACGACCACCTCAGCAAATCTGTGAGCATCGGCTTTCATGCTGACAAACAGCATTTCCAATTCTTCAAGAGTGATTGTCGCTTTTTTCATACGGCTAAGATGCTCTTTTATCGCTTGCTTGATATTCATGGGAAAAGCTCCTGACGTGATGAGTCTGTAATAATCCTTTAAGTATAACAAACCTTTGTCTCCATGCCAGAGTTCAAACCTTATTGTAACAAACCGGAACCATTGTCTAGTCGATTACAAAGCATGCAAATACGAAAAAGGACCGCCCTCCTTCATCACGAAAGGCCGCCCTTCTATTTATTTTGTACTTCTGCAATTCACATCTATTTTTGCTTATAGAACTCATGGTACAGCTTCATCAGTGCGCGTTTCTCAATCCGGGAAACATAACTGCGTGAAATGCCAAGCTCCTTGGCAATCTCGCGCTGCGTGCGCTCTTCTCCGCCAGCCTCTAGGCCAAAGCGGCCAATGACCACTTCTTTCTCCCGATCATCCAAAATGTCGAGATTGCGATAAATTTTACTTTTTTCAATCTTTAATTGTACACGATCTACCACATCATCCGCTTCGGTGCCGAGGATATCAATGAGTGTGATTTCATTTCCTTCTTTATCCGTCCCAATAGGGTCATGCAGGGATACGTCTTTGCGTGTCTTTTTCAGGGAACGCAGATGCATCAGGATTTCGTTTTCAATACATCTCGCCGCAAATGTAGCCAGCTTTGTGCCTTTTCCTTGCTGAAAACTTTCAATGGCTTTAATCAAACCAATCGTTCCAATGGAAATCAGGTCCTCCTGATCTTCGCCAGTATTATCAAACTTCTTGACGATATGCGCCACAAGGCGCAGATTGTGTTCAATGAGCAAATTACGCGAGTGGGCGTTGCCTTCAGCCATGAGGCGCAGATGTTTGGCTTCGTCATCCTCAGCGAGCGGCTGAGGAAACGCATTGTTTTTGACATATGAAACGAGTAACGTTAATTCTTTGATGAACAGGGCTATTGCGGTAAACAATCCGGGCACAGATGACACCTCCTGCAGTTTTACAACGATCTGGCCTGAGCACATAAGGGAACAGGGTCGATTTATTGTATGTGGGCAGAGGCCTAGAAGTGCACGTACCATTAAATCCGCACCAAAATTAACACGTTACACGCTCACCGTTACAACTGAACCAACTCTCTCCAGTAGCAAAAACTCTTTCTCCACACTTTCAATAAAATATGTTCTCTCCCCAAACAAAATCACATCATGCTGCACCAGCGGAACTTCGCTTTTAAAATAAATAACGTTATCCGTTTCCCGAAATGCACCTTTATAATAAAACATAGTAATCGGCTCCTCCTCTTTCACGAAACTACCTATGTACGTCTCATCCAATACTATACTATTTACCCTTCCGATCTGAATCTGTTACACCCAAAAAATACATAAAGCCTCAGGCCATGTACAAGACATGCCTGAGGCTTACGCTCATCCGAACGCTCCCCTTAACGCTACACTCTTATTAAAGAATCGTGTGGACGGAACGTTCAGATGATTACTTTTGGATGGAAGCTGGTGTACTATTTAAAAATGCGTTGCGAGAACTGATAAAGGCCACTGTTCCAAACTTTTGGCTCATGTCCGCCTACATCTTGATACCAAATGTGTGGAACGTTCATGCTGCTGAGACCATTTTTAAAGTTCTGGCTCACCCACAGCAGGCCATCACTTCCTCCGCAGGAAATCCAGAGCAATTTCAGTTTGCTGGCTGCCTGTCCAGGATTCGTGATCAATTGGTTCACAGGCTTCGTATTCGGAGCTGCCGAGAAGGCACCTACATAAGCGAACGTATCCAGATTCTTCAATCCAAAGTTGAGAGATTGTCCGCCACCCATGGACAGACCGGCAAGTGCACGATTGTTCTTATCCTTATACACGGGATAGTTTCTCTCAATGTGAGGGATGAGATCCTTGAGCAAATCTTGCTCGAACCGTTCAAACGCGGCGACCTTATCCGGTGCATAAATATCACCTACCGGGCGGTCATCCTTCATCGCACGGCCATTCGGCATAACGACGATCATCTGGGACAGTTTTCCTTCCGAATACAGGTTGTCCAGAATGTTCTTCGGTTTCATCGCGTTAGCCCACTCGTGCTCGTCCCCGCCAATACCATGCAGAAGGTATAGCACGCTATACTTTTTATTAGGTGAATATCCAGGCGGCGTGTACACCATCGCTTTCCGTGCATTGCCAACCGTCGTAGAATTATAGGTAATGAGGTTCATATTCCCGTGCGGAATGTTATTCCGATAGCTATCATACCCCGCTGGTGCCGGTACAACCGGCGTAGAATTCAGAGTATTGTTCACCTCATTGTTGGAAGCATTGGTGGATTCATATGCAGTGTTCTGAGCAGAAATTTCGCTAGATTCCGTGGCAGACGCCATCGTTGGAGCAAGCATAGCAACAACCATAGAAAGACTTAAAAGGATAGAACTACGTTTCTTCATTCACTTTTCTCCTCTCAATTGGGTTAATCACAAGCAATACCTCTGTCATGAAAGCCCTTACAAATAAATCCACCACCTCCCTTCCGTCATAAATCCTGAGGTTAGATTACGTTGAACATTGTAGAATTGACTTGACTTACGTTTCGGATAATTACTTATATAGTATATTTAAACTTATTTATCCATTTTTTGCAACTATATTCGACATATTGTATCTACACGTAATCTATCTTTATATCAAGTAAAGAATTCAGCTTCTCATTTCGAACAAAACTACTCTATGAAAAATGTAAAATACTGTTGTTAAATTGAATATTTTACCTTATTATAATCTCAAACAAGGAGGTGTCTATACCAAATTACAATATTTTCTCGTTTTTTCTGCTCTACAGGCATTTATTTCACCAAGTCAGGCGGCATGATTGATCGTTCTGCAAATCAACTATTTCTTGGGAGGGAAATGATTGTGAACAAACTTCGCTCATCTATTCAAAAAACATGGGCCTCATTTTTGGTTTTCACGTTATTGCTGCCTTTACTTGTCGGTCTTTGGCCTACCAATGCCTATTCTGCTTCTAACAACGAGGGAAAACTATACATAACAGCCGACAATGAATTTTCACTTTTTGTAAACGGCAAACAAGCAGGTAAAGGGGATGATTGGACCAAAGCCTATACGTTCCCTGTCCCCATCCAACCGGGTACAAATGTTATTGCGGTTCAAGCCAAGGACTGGGGTTCGTATGCCGGACTGCTGGCAGATCTCAGTTATGAAGATGAAAATCTGGTTACTGACTTCAACTGGAAAGTATCTGACCGATACGTTGAGGGCTGGGAACAACCAAGATTCGATGATACATCCTGGGCACGCGCCTCAGACTTTGGACGTTATGGAATTGACCCTTGGAAACAAATCCAAGGTATGCCGGAAGAAACCAGTGCACGTTGGATCTGGGCAGGTAAAACAAATGTGGATGCCCCCATTGCGGAAGCTTATTTCCGCATTACATTTACCATTTCGGAAGACGGCCTGGGTGTCAGTAATCCAATTACATCCTCAGGCCAGTTTGAACAGGTAGATTATCAATTAAAGCCAACGCAACCTATGCCATCTTCCATCGTAAAAAAACTTCCTCTAGTCAATTCTGTCTTCGAAACAGTGGAAGATAAGGGCTCTATTGAGCTGACTTCCCGAGAAGTTGCTCAACTTGGCGGCCAGCTTTCTCCGGGTCAGATTTTCCTGGATGAGTCCTCTGCCCGGGCAATCAAAGTCGCGAGCACCAGCAAAAGTAGAGATGGATTACTGGTAGATTACACCACGCCTGGTGTAGATGAACTGTTTGATTATTATGATATTCCTGAGCAGGAAGTCTCTTTGGAAGAGCGAAATATTGTCATGCCTGACCTGGACATGGTGCTGGAAAGCAATGAGCGGCTTGGTGCTTTATCTGTGTCCGATGAGCAGATCAATGTAGACCAAGAGATCAAACATTTCAACATCGACAACACAATTCAACAAGATACAAACCTCTCGAATCCAGATATTCTTGCCGATGATGCCTTCTCAGCTATCGATCCTATAGAAGTCGGTGACATTACATCCGAGCAGAGCGATGAAACTTCGATTCATGAGAATAACGAAACCTTAAATAATCAGGGAGACGAAGCTTCAATCCATCAAAACGACGAAACTTCGATCCTTGAGGGGGAAGAAGCTACCACAGACTTGAATCAAGCAAATTCCGCAGACATCACTGATGCAAACGCCATCGATATGAATGAGCTTATTCGCACCGCTGGAGCAGGTGATTTTGCAACTTGCAAAAAGTCAGGCAACGAGTTTGTCTGCGACTTCAAAAAAGTGCTGGTGAATCAACAAAATTCAAACGGCAACAAAGTTTACGTTGAAGCAGGCGGCAAACTTACATTGATCGCACCCAAAGTAACGGGAAAATACGGTTTCTGGGGAAAATATGATCTGAAGTTCACTGCAGGCGAGAAAGCGAACGTCTACATTAAAGGCGATGCCAAATTCAAAAAAGAAGTTAAAGTGCCGATTATGGGCTTCAATATCGGTGCAGGCAGTCTGGGCTCCGTATCCGTTGGGGTATTCCTTGTCATCGGTATCGATGGCAATGTCACATTTGAATTCCAAGTGGATCAGGGGTATACCGTCACTCTAGGTGTAAAAGGTAAAACACGGGCCTATATTCCTGTACAAATCAAGCCTTATAGCAATGTGAGCCGTTATCTTACCGTCACACATAAAATTGAAGGACAAGTCACGGCTTGGGCAGGAGCCAAAGCTGAAGTGAGTTTGAAAATTGCAGGCAAGAAAATATTAGAGGTCAGTGTGTTCGCAGGCATTGAGGCCACAGGAAAGTGGACAAGTAGCAACAGTGTGCCAAGCACCATGTCCCTTACCATTGATGCGCTCGTGAAAGGGGAAGGCGCTGTATTTAATAAATCTTTCAAACTCTTTGAGCTACGCTGGAATCTCGTAAGATTGGTGAAAAACCCTACCAATCCGGGAACCGGGCAGAACCTTGCGAGAAATGCCACCATAACCGCATCCTCCACCTATCCGGGGTACTCAACAGCCCGAATCAATGACGGCGACCGTAACACGGCACTTGGGGAAAGTTATAGTTGGGCAAATAATCGTAATTCATCATTACCGCAATATGTCACTCTTGATCTGCCTGCATCCAGTTCCAT
The DNA here is from genome assembly GCF_052114825.1 of Paenibacillus sp. 2TAF8. Classification (NCBI taxonomy): domain Bacteria; kingdom Bacillati; phylum Bacillota; class Bacilli; order Caryophanales; family Paenibacillaceae; genus Paenibacillus; species Paenibacillus sp. 2TAF8. The sequence goes on along the minus strand of NZ_JBFRFN010000025.1, from coordinate 21,060 downwards.
TCAGCGGATCGATCTATATACAACCACAGGTTATGTCCTTGCCAACTACGACCTGCAATACTGGAATGGTTCAAGCTGGGTAAACCTCGTTCAAGTCACAGGCAACCAGGAGACGACTCGATCACATACTTTTGCAGCAGTAAACACCTCTAAGGTACGTGTCGTCGCTAACAGGGGACCTTCACATCAGTCAACCTATGTTCGAATTAACGAGCTTGAAATCTATTAAAATACAGTAGAAAAAACCTCAGTTTTCTTGTTTATAACAAGAGGCTGAGGTTTTCTTCATTATCATTAGTCTATAATTTGTAATTTAATGCACCGATACGGGATGAATACCATCTGCACCTTCCGGTGAAGATTCCTTATCCTGCTTAAACAAGCTGAGTAACAATCCAAGCAAGCCAAGGGCTGCAATTACTGCGGCATAGATTGGCACTGATATCAGTCCTGTATGTGTAATGGCAAATCCGCCGAGATAAGCCCCGGCCGCATTCCCCAGATTAAACGCAGAGTGACTGGATGTCGTCGCCAGCAGCGGAGCTTCACGCGTCATATTCATAATGCGGAGCTGGAGTCCCGGCATAATGCCAAAGGCTGCGACACCCCAGAAGAAGATCGTGATTACCGCCAACACCGGATTGTGCAGTGTCAGCGTTAATGCAGCGAGTAGCACAGCAAGAATACCGAAGTTCACAATCAGTGAAGGCATAAGCTTCCAGTCCGCCAGACGACCACCAACCATATTCCCCAGTGTGACACCGAAGCCAAAGAGCACCAGAATCCAGGTTACGCTCTTCTCCGCAAAGCCACTAATATCAACCAGCATCGGCGTAATGTAGGTGAAAACTGCAAACAAACTTCCGCAACCCATTGCTCCGATAAGCAGCACAAGCAATACCTGTGGGCGGATCAGATTGCGGAACTGTTGTCCCAGGTTAGCTGGTGTACCTTGCAGAATAACCGGGATGAAACGAATAATTCCGAGCAGTGAAACGATACCCAGAATCGTAATCGCGCCAAAAGAAGATCGCCAGCCAAGCTGCTGACCGATAAACGTACCAAAGGGTACACCAATAATATTGGCGATGGTTAGTCCGGCAAGTACGACCGACACCGCGCCAGCCCGTCGATCTGGTGTGACAAGCTTGGTAGCCATAATTGAACCTACACCGAGGAACGTACCATGTGCAAATGCCGTCAGAATACGTGCCGAGATGAGCAGCCCATACGTAGGCGCGATGACAGACAGGGCATTACCTACTATGAAAATGCACATCAGCAGCACCAGCAGTTTTTTCTGCGGAATCTTATGTGTGAATACCGTTAGAATGGGTGCACCCACGGCTACGCCTAGTGCATACCCGGTAATTAATTGTCCCGCCTGCGGAATGCTTACGTTTAGGTCCATTGCCACATTAGGCAGCAAACCCATAATGATAAATTCAGTCATGCCAATAGCAAATGCCCCAATCGTCAAACATAACAGCGATAAGGGGAATGGTTTTCTTTTACCAGATGCCGGTGCCTGTGATGTACTCGCGGATTCATTCCGTTCATCTGTTGAATCGTTTCGTGAATGTTCTGTCCTGCTCATGATGTGTTCTCTGCTCCTATCCTTCATATGTCTATATTTTTATCTAAGGCGTGTCTTGAAACTTACTGAAGCGCATCTTTTAACACTTTTTCGCCCCCTGCTACGTCAAGTTCCCTTAACGTGCCCCGGTACCCCTGCGTGAAATTCCCTTGCTTTTTCTTATTGAACTCCCTAATTCTCTCTCATGGTATCTCCTGCCGCTTTTAACCATAATGCCTCATTTAATTGATCAAACGTATCTCTCATCGCCAGCTTATCCTGCCAATGTGAGGGAATCGCACTACGTCCGTAATACGCACCTGCAATCTGTCCATAGATCGCGCCGGTTGTATCCGCATCATCTCCCAGATTAACCGCGAGCAGTGCACCCTCCGCGAAGCTGGATGACTTGTTAAACGCCCAAAGCGCGGCTTCCAGAGAACGTACCACATATCCACTTCCTTGAATCTCCGGCGGTTCTTTGCGTTGATATGATCCCATAACCACATCTTCAATAGCAGGTGAAAAAGATGCCCTACTCTCCGCACGCCAGCGCTTCATCGTCTTTGGAGATAACATCGCGGCCTTGTCCATTCCATAAATTCCTGCCACAAGAAGAGCCGCCAGCACTTCACAAGCCTCTACACTTTCCGTTGCGGCATGTGTTGTCCGTGAACTCAGCCCTGCGTAATAAACGGCCTCCTCCGGTTGAGATGCGTAAGCCATGGCAACTGGAGCCAGTCTCATGATGGAGCCATTGCCTGCTGTCATCGGGTCAGTTGATCCACTGTAAGGCTCCCCAGTTCGAGCAAATCGTTCCAGTGCACTTCGCGTTGCTCCGCCAATATCAAAGCAGTTCCCTGTACTGCTCATATATCCTACTTTGTACCAGTTCGTATACCTGCGCATCTGATCACCCGGATCAAAGTCTGGCTGACGTACCAGACTCTCCGCCAGACAAAGGGCCATGGATGTATCGTCTGTCCACTCTCCCGCTTTTAATCCAAACACTCCGCCGCCGACCATGTCCGTAACAGGTTCAAATGTGCCCGGACTGCTGAATTCAACCGTTGTTCCCAGTGCATCACCCACTGCAAGCCCGACCAAACAGCCCTCAAAACGATCTCTTTGCAGCATGTTCTCTTCCTCCTTCACGTCACTCATCCAACAGGCAACTCCTAGCCTTATTGTACTTCCTCAATTAAATTTACGAACCCTATTCTCTCCTACCAGCTTTACAAGCTTATTCTTTTATTTTCCCACATGCGCTGATCTGACGTAAAGCAAATTAAACAAAGTATGCTGATTCATTTCTTCCATTATAAACGTGTCGAAAGCTGTTGAATGGTCAAATAAGATCCTTTTTTCAACAATTTTTATTATTTTTTTCGTATTGAAAAAACAGTTCATCCAGTACACCGCTTACATGCAAAGGGCTTAACGGTTTGCGAGAATTCTCACTTTCTGAAAACAAGTCATATATGTGAAAATTTTCAATGTTAACAATCATCACACTCTTGACCCTATTCTTCGTCCTGTGTTACGGTTTTATTAGATTCAACGCATATTTTTTCCCAGATTAATATCCTCATTCCGTTTTCGCGTCAACTAATGTACCGCAGGTTAGTAAATGTATGGGGATTAATTTGCAGAAAACTTTCAAAATTCAAATGTTTCATTTTCAACCCAACAACAAATTCTGAAAACAGGAGGAACAGATTTATGATTAAGGCACTGATTTTTGACTTCGATGGAACGATTATTGACACAGAGACAGCGTGGTTTATTGCATTTCGGGACGCGTACAAAGAACACGGTGTTGATCTGACACTTGACATGTACTCCGGGTGCATCGGCACCAGTCTCAAAACCTTTAATCCATACGAGTACCTGATCACAGATTTGAATCTTCCGATTGATCGGGATGAGTTCAGGGAATCGGTTCAATTGCAGCACGCTGCACTAATGAACAAAGAAAAAATTCGACCAGGTATTCAGGAATACTTGGAGCAAGCGCGTGCAGCCGGTATCAAACTTGCTGTAGCTTCCAGCTCCAAACGTGACTGGGTAGAGCAGCACCTGGAGCAACTGAAATTAAAAGACTATTTCGAAGTGATCCGTACAGCAGATGATGTTGCCAATGTGAAGCCCGATCCGGAACTATACAATCAAGCACTTGAAGCCCTTGGGGTGACTGCAGACGAAGCCGTAGCCATTGAGGATTCACCTAACGGCGCGCGTGCAGCTGCTGCAGCTGGTATGCATTGCGTAGTCATCTCGAATACCATCACTGGAACGTTGGAATTCGACATGCCTCACCAGCGGCTATCCTGCCTGACCGACCTCCAATTTAACGATTTGATCTCGAAGCCACTCGTCACTACCGCCTAAGGTCTGAACGAAATTCGTCATCCAATCTTAAAGGGGGAGTTCTCACATGAAAGCTGTACATTTTGGTGCGGGCAATATAGGTCGCGGGTTTATCGGTCATATGTTGTCCGCTTCAGACTATGATGTCTGCTTTGTCGCACGTAACCCAAAGAAAATATCGATGCTTCAAAAGAGGCAGGAGTACCCGATTACCCTCGCCAATAACGAACAGGATACAACCATTGTTAACAATGTAACCGCGATTAACATAAACGAGCAGCACCTTGTCGCAGAAGAGATTGCATCCGCTGATCTCATCACTACGGCGGTAGGTGTATCTGCTCTTGGGGATATCGCCGAACCGATTGCAAAAGGCATCTATCTGCGTATGAGAGCCAATAATTATAATCCTCTGCACATTATCGCATGTGAAAATGCGATTGGCGGCAGCACCCGGCTGAAAAAGCGCATTTATCCTTTTCTGGATGAGTCCACCCGGGCCAAAGCCGAACGTTATGTTTCATTCCCCAATGCAGCCGTAGACCGGATTGTTCCGGCTCAAAACCACGAAGACCCGCTGCAGGTCACCGTTGAACCTTTTTATGAATGGGTCGTTCATCGCCCAGCACTACTGGATGGTTTTAAAGAAATCGAAGGCGTACACTACGTTGATTCACTGGAACCATATATTGAGCGCAAAATGTTTACGGTCAACACAGGTCACTGTGTCGCCGCGTACTTCGGTTATCTCGCAGGCTTCCAGACGATTCGGCAGGTTATGAGCAACGCGGCTCTTCGCACCAAGGTACGTCACGTCATGGAAGAAACAGGTGCCATGCTGATCCGTAAACACGGTTTTAATGCCGAAAAACATCAGAAATACATCGATACCATCTTAGGACGGTTCGCTAACCCAAATCTCACCGATCAGGTTACCCGGGTTGCACGTTCCCCGCTTCGCAAGCTTTCGCTTCATGACCGGCTTGTTCGCCCGGCGATGCAGGCCAGTGAATTCGGAATGGCTATTCCACATTTAACCTCTGCGATGGCGGCTGCGATGCTATTTGATGACCAACGCGATGAGGAAGCCATGAAGCTGCAACGTTTGCTTCGTGAAGATGGCCCTTCTGCTTTCATCCGCGAACGCATGGGCATCCCCGAAGGCCACCCCGTTCATCAGCAAGTGATTACCCGTTATCGCGAACTTCAAGGGCACAAGGTACCGAGCGTACTCACCTGAATTTACCGTTCAAGCTGTGAATCGACCATCTTAACAGACTAGTAATATCACGACCATGGCGAAGACGCCGGAAGGAACCTGTGCACATTCTGATCCTTCCGGCTCTTTCCTGTTTCTTTTCCTAATATTTTGGAAGCTTTATCTCTACGTCGCCCTTGGTCTCCTCAAAACAAAAACAGCGGATTCCCTCTTGTCAGGGAACACGCTGCTTACAGAAACCACTCTATTCATTCATGATGGAGTTCACCGATGCATACACCATAGGCAGGAAACCTTCGGAAGGTTCACCAACTGGCGCATCAATGTGGAAAATAAAACCATTGCCGTCCAGTTCTTTGACGATGAAATATTGCGTTTTCTTTCCATTCTGAGACATCATAAACAGTCTTGCATCTTTCATTGGCCCCTTGCTGAGCTGCTCGGACGTTAATTCTTTGGCTTCTCCCACCTCGGACAATTCTTCCTTCGCGTCCATCTTCAAATAATCCAGATTAAAGTCCGAAGGAAGCTTTTCGATCTCTACCTTGTACTCAGGATCAATCTTCATCGTTAACTCATGGTCTTCTGCATCAAAAGCCATCGGCTCAAAGATATACAACGAATACCCTTTAGCCTGCGCCAGAGTTACTGGCCGCTTCTCCGTAATTCCTTCCACCGTCACTTCCAGCTCTGACGATTGTGGACGTTCGGATGTAACGATGTCTCCCGGTCCATTACCCGTTTGATCGCCATCTGCAGATCCAATTTTAGTAATCCCGGTGAGTATCAGTTGTTTGGTTGATGCATCCACCGTTTCTTCTACATATTTGAAACGAACCGAATCCTCATCATCGATATCGTCCAGTAATTTCTGCATATCCTCGCCCACCTGGAAGGACATTGCTTTGTCTTTCACACGAATCTCAACTGTGTGCGGATCCGCCCACCCCGTCAAAATGCCCTCTTCTTCGATGACATCCCTTTCCTCAGGCTTCTGTTCCGGCGCTGGTGACGTTTCCTTCGTATTGTTCACAGATGGTTGAAGTGTAGGCGCGCTACTCCCGCAAGCCACAAGCGAGAATCCCATGAGCAGAACCAATACGGTGGTGCTGACCCTTGCCCTATTCCCATTTCGCATATGAACACCTCCGTTAGCTTATACGCAATGCTGCTTGTCCATGTTGCTACATCAATTGAACCAACGATGCTTCACACGAATACTCCAAGTGGCAGAGGAATTGTTGAATCGCTGTGATTCCCGGATTTCCTCTGTCCTCTTCGTTTTTGTGTAAAGACTATTCGTTCTATCTATATAGCTTCCTTATAATATTACTTACACGGGAGTCAGGCACCTCAATCACGTAAAAACGGTATTCCTCGGTCGGCTCCTAAGCTTAGCCTTGCTGATCCAGCTTGACCAGTTGCGCGTGTGCAGCGTTGAACGCTTGCGTCTGCAGGTTAAATTGTTTCCGTACATTCACGAGCTTTGCATATTCTTCATTGCGTGTGCGGATAGCGCGTTTTATTTTGACCAGGTTCGGCTTGGCGCTTTCTCTCATAAGTCCATACAGTTCAGCCTCAGCATCCAGACTGTGCCCATAAGAGACAACAAAGAGTTCAAATGTTTTGGCTCTTGCCTCATACTGATCTAGCACTTTCCCTGCGTGAACAAGGGTTTCTTCCTTCTCAATCGTAAGTTCCTTTAATGAGTGGCGCAGCGCTTCTGTTTTCTCTCCCGTGTTTTGCATCACCTTGCCCGTATGTTCAAGCAACGCCCGTCGTTCCTGAATATGAGCATCAGCTTGATCCAGTAGTGCTTCAATATCACTATTTTTTTTCTTCCCTTTACTTAAAATCGACTTGTATAAATCCATATCCTCTTCTTCATAACGTGTTAAAGCCTTCAAACTTTGGTCGATCTCCTGACCGCCCTGCACCAAATGATTAATCTGGTTAGCCGCAGGCTCCTGCGGTTCTCCACACCCGCTGAGTAGAAGCACCAGTCCTATGCTGCATGCTGCAAAAATAATTTTTTTACGAATAATCCCCATGCGTTCTCCCTTTCTTGCCATAACCATCAAAGGTTCAATCATTATGTTGCTCTCATATACACGCTATACATGCTAAACCCAACGGCACCTTGTAACATACAACAGTTACAATCGCACCATTTATCTTTTACAGACGGGTATCCCCGCTAAAATTGGCGACCCAGTGTGCGCTCGGATCATACACTTCGAATTCATAGCCCCGTTCTTCAAGCAACTTCATAATGCGCGGCAGCGCCTGCACAGTCTGTTCCCGTTCGTGCATCAAAATAACTTCCTTATCTCTATGCACACTGTCGCTCACTCGGGCTACGATTTTATCCGGCTGACCTGGAAGGTTCCAGTCTAGGGAATCTGTCGTCCAGTCCCACATTTTGAAACCTGCCGCTGCAATGTCTCCCCTGAATGCTTCGCCAATCTGCGGACTGCTTCCGTAGGGGGCGCGGATGAGATGCGGTGTGTATCCGATCAGTTTCTCAACCATTTTCTGTTCCCTTTTGAACTCATTCACAAAGTTCGCCGAGCTACCGCTCTTATAGAGCTTGTTATAGTTATGTGTCATGCTGTGTAACCCTGCATAACTACCTTCCTTTACCAAACGTTTCACCGCATCCGGATGCTCATTCAACTGCCGTCCAATCATGAAAAACGTCGCCTTCGCTTCATGTTGCTTTAAAATATCCAGCAATTGATCTGTATATTGACTTGGCCCATCGTCAAATGTTATGTACACCACTTTTCGAACCTGACCCATAAATCGTGCCGGCTCCTCTTTCGCCTCCGGTGTGGCCTGAATCATCCCCAGTTTGGCAGGTTGCTCAATGACAGCAATGGGAGTTGGTGCTAATACCGTTTTCATCCAATGAGTCATACCGATAAACACATATGTCAAGCCCGCAACAAACATAAGCAAGAGCATGATCGCCACGCTTAATCTGCCGTAGCGGATTTTCCTTTTTTTATGAGTTTGTTTTCGACTGACACTGCGAATCGCATTTCCATAGTCTCGCGTTGTTTCTTGTTGTACTCTCACGTCCTGGCCACTTCCTAACTTTCATTTTTTCCCGATGAATGGAATATTATATCGATTCATGTCTCTATATAGAAGATTAATAGAAAACTGGACCCTGTGAATGACAGAATAGTTACAAGCTCGGTTACAATCTGCTTATCTCTTTTCCATGTTTCTCTAACTTCAGATGTACCACTGAATTCATGCGTTGTTAAAAGTAAAACGTACTTCATAGCCGTGAAGCTTTCTTCCATTTTTTCTAGCGTCTATACATTATTTATTTATAATTTATTCATAACAAGATAACTACGGAGAGGTGAAGCACCTTTACCTGCTATTGATCTTCCCCGCGCTGATCTTCTCCTGTATAATGAGGTGATTTAGGTTATCTATTTATAAGAAGGAGCTACACCTATGACAAGCATGAGCCGTGCCGGCAGATCCATCTATTTGTTATTTGTTGTCGGCATTATTGCCATTTCTTTCTCTTCTATTTTTGTACGCTGGTCAGACGCAGATGTTGCGGTCATTGCCATGTATCGTCTGTTTTTAACCAATCTGCTCATGTTGCCTTTCGTTTGGTCGCACAGGCATGAGATGTTACGCATGAATTCTCGGCAGTGGGTCTTGTTACTTGCTTCCGGTGTAATGCTTGCGCTGCACTTCCTGCTCTGGATGGGATCATTGAGATTAACCAGTGTCGCCAGTTCCACCGTCATCCTTGCTCTGGAGCCGATTTTAATTCTGGCCGGCTCGGTGTGGCTGTTCAAAGCCAAAATCAACCGCATGATGCTCATTGGTATGGGAATTGCGCTGGTTGGGTCGATCATTATTGGTGCAGGGGATTTTCAGGTGGCAGGCACTGCGCTACAGGGAGATATTTTATCATTACTTGGCACGATGGCAGTGGCTGTGCATATGTTGCTGGGTCAATTTTTGCGAACAGGTCTCAGTGCATTCTCATATAATTTCTGGGTGTTTCTTGTCGCGGCCTGTACGTTTGCGGTGTACAATCTGTTCATGGGGCATCCGTTCGGCGGTTATGCGGCTTCAGAGTGGGGAATCTTCCTATTGCTGGCCATCGTGCCTACCATCTTTGGACATTACCTCTTCAACTGGTTGCTGCAATATATGAACGCGACCACGGTATCTATGGGTGTTCTTGGAGAACCTGTATTCTCATCCTTGCTGGCCTGGGTGCTTCTGGGTGAAGCATTGAGTACACTCCAGATGTCGGCAGGTATCTTGATCCTGTTCGGGGTATGGATCTTCATTCGGTATGGAAAAACCAAACCTGAGCCTATTCCGGCTGATGCGCCCATCGCCGCTACGGTTCCGGTTGAACCGAAGACGGTGTAGAAGTTTTAATGGCTTAATGACTTAACCCTGTTCCCTATGAAACTTGTACCGTTGAAAATGAAAGTACCGGGCGGGGTCTGCCAATCGCAGCCCTCGACTATATAACTTGAACCATTACATATAAAGGCGGTGTGTTGTTATGAAAAATATTGTATCCATGCGCTGGTTGCTCGCCAGAATGTACGAACCCGATGTTGCCATCGTAGATTGCCGTTTCCTGCTGGGGCAACCCGATGCAGGGCGTGAAGCTTACGAAGCCGGACATATTCCGGGGGCTGTCTACCTTGATCTGGAAAAGGATCTCTCCGCTCCGGTCACCGAGCATGGCGGACGCCATCCGCTCCCTGATCCCGCTGCACTCGCAAGCCGCCTTGCCAAAGCAGGCATCGGCTCCAATAGCCGCATCATTGCCTATGATGACCAAGGCGGTATGAATGCATCGCGTCTGTGGTGGCTGCTTCGCTACTTGGGACATGAGCAAATTTATGTTATGGATGAGAGTTTCTCGGCTTGGCAGAACGCCAATTTCCCGGTAACAGCGGATGTTCCGGTACAGATTCCATCTTCATTTGACGTGAACCTGCAGCCACAGATGCTGGCTGGTGTTGAAGATGTGCAACTGGCATCGGCAAGCGGCAGCGCCGTGCTGATCGACTCACGCGATGCCCGCCGCTATGCGGGTCTGGAGGAACCGATCGATGCGAAGGCCGGACATATTCCGGGGGCGTTGAACTATTTTTGGAAAGACGTACTTGGTGCGGATGGTCGCTGGTCTGGCGTTGAGGCATTGGAGGGGCGGTTCGCGAAGCTGGGGAGAGATGATGCCATAATCGTCTACTGCGGCTCAGGTGTCTCCGCCTGCCCGAACGTGATTGCACTAGAAGAAGCTGGATTCTCGAATGTGAAGCTGTATTCAGGAAGCTGGAGCGACTGGATCAGTTATGAGGGGAATGCCGTGGCAACGGGGGAAGAAATCTAAGGCTTGGAGACCGCTGCCCTGGCAGCAAGAAATGCTGAACCTGGGAGGCAGACTCTGGCTACGCAGTGTATTTTGGTATGTAAAGGAGCTAGACTATGGAAATTCAGCGCTATACCTATCCTCCGCTTCAACCCGATCCCGGCAAGCTACTTGTGATTCGCGAACTGCCGCAACCACCAAGAATCCGGGAGAACTCACAGCCCCGGTTAATCGCTCTGAACGAGCACCTGCAGCTATGGCAAATTGATCTCATATCCGGCTGTACCATTGCTTTGGCGGATTTTCACCTGCCAGACTTTCGTCCGGAGCATCCGGTGCAGCTAGTCATTAGCCCGTGCGGACAAGCGGCAGCTGTATGCAACCGTTTCGGGCGTCATGCCACCGTGGTCTCTCTGAAGACCGGTCATACGCTGCTGGAACTAAGCCGGGGAACCTATTATTTTGACAAATCAACCTATCCGCTGGCTTTTGCTGAACGCGAACAGGAGTTGGTTCTTATTCACGGCGTAGATTGGAACAGGCTAGAGCTTACGGTTTTTCTGCCCGAGGCTGGACCGGTTGCTGCCAGTACAATCCATGCTGAAGCAAGCTCTGCTTCGCAGGCAGACGATTTGGACTATTTTCACGGGCAGCTTCATGTATCTCCGAATCATACCTACATCGCTGAAACTGGATGGGCATGGTCGCCAACCGGCATCACCCGAGTATGGAATCTCTCGAATGGGGCTCAGAATAAGCCGGCAATGGGGCGAGACGAAGAGTTGAGCGCAATCTGGACCCCACTGACGGATTGGGATCTGCCCATGGTATGGCTGGATAACGAACGACTGGCGGTATGGGGGCAGATTGATGGGGAAATGGTGGATGAAGAAGACTGGCAAGAAGAAGGAACTCGTCCAGCCATTCTGGTCTACAATGCGGCCAAAAAGAGCAGAGAGATGGTCCTTACAGACCTGCCAGCTTATGTCATGAGTTCTGGTACGAGTGAGGTATTTATACATGCACAAGCACAGTTGGCCGCTTCAAATTCTGGGAGACTGTTTGCCTGGGGAACCGGCCTGCCCCTACATTGCTGGAACCTGCCGGATATGCAGACGCAGATTTATGAATTTCCGGTTCAACCAGACTTGTATCACAGGCAAGCTAATCTGTTCCTGCGTATAGGTGAGAGAGGACTTGAAGCGTGGCGCTGTTTGTAGAGCTCCAGCACGTTTCTTTGTTCAAACAAAAAAGAAACGTGCTGTTCAGCTTGCCTATATTCCTGCCGCACTGTGGCCCCTCCAATTATTCCGCGGTTTTAAGCAAGTTATCCATAATAAAATCCAGCTGTTTGTCTAACGAATAAATATCATTGTAGAAAAATAAACCAAAACTCATATCAATCAGACGTCCCTCTTTGACTGCGGGGAGGTTATTCCAAATTGAATTGTTTGACAGATCAACCATTCCCTCAAAGGAAGAACGGAGTATATAATCCCCCACATATTCAGGTAATACTTCATAAGAAACGTCCTTGCTTGTCGCATCATTACTTGCGTTTTCAATTTCACGCTGCAAGACTTCAGGTGCTTTCATTCCCAAATATTGATAAATAATCTGAGAACCTCGGCCATAACCCAAGCCTGTCATTACAGCCATAGAACCTTTGTTGCTTTCCATAATTGTGACGGTTTTATCCAAAACACCTGATTTTTCAAGTTTTTCCTTACTTTTCTCAACCTTTTTGTGAAGGTTATCTAACATTTCCTGAGCTTCTCCCTCTTTACCCAGAATTTCTCCTAGCAGATTCATACGTTCTTCTACTGGAAGGTCATAAGGAATATATACTGTAGGGGCAATCATTTTAAGTCCTTCATATATTTCTTCGTTTGTAACAATGATTAGATCGGGATTAAGGGCAGTTACTGCTTCAGGGTCCGGTTTAAATGCCCCTAATGAAGTCGCACCTTCCAACTCACTCGCAAAAGCCGCTCCCTCTTCTATAGAAGAGATCCCTACAGGATTTACGCCTAAAGCAAGCAAATCACCCATTAAATACAGGACAACTACTCGTTTTGGATTAACCGGTACTTCAATATTCCCTTTTATGGTGGTTACGGTCTTCATTTGAGATCGTGTATCTGTATTGTTAGCGTTATTGGCCGCTACCTGATTCGTTGGCTTCTGAGAACTTTCATTGGCTGAAGGACTTCCTGTACCACCAGTTGAACAAGCGCTGAGCAATAGGGTTAAACAAAGTAATAATGTGATAGCCAAGGGTGTCTTTTTACTTCTGTACATCAATAATTCCTCCTTAAACATATGTTGATTATGATAATCATTATCAATATATAAGGAAGTTAGATCCTGTACAATGCCTAATCGTGCCAAAGTCGATGGTACATTAGGACTTTCATGTTGCTTTCGATAACGAATGGGTGCAATACCCATATATTTTTTAAATATTTTTGCAAGATAATAACCATCCGGATAACCAACTGCCCTGGCAATTTCCTGTAAAGTAGCATCTGTAGCAAGTAGCAGTTCCTTCGCTTTGTTCATGCGGATTTGAATGACAAAATCAATTGGACTATGACCAGTCTGGCTTTTGAATAATCTTGATAAGTGTCGTGGACTGCTGTCCATAAGCTCTGCTAACAGGTCCATTGTAATGGGTTCAGCATAGTGTTCCTGCATATAGTATTTCATTTGTGCAACCAGGTCTGGCTTTGTTGTAGGCAAGCGTCGATTGTGAATTTGCCATAACAACTCGTAAACAAATTGATAAAATAATGACTTCACATGGAACTGTTCCAGTGCCTCTTGCTCTTCCCAAGCTGTCATCATATATTTTACTTTGCCTAACAAGGAAACAGGATGTTCAGGTGCAAAGCCATATTGAAGCATGAAGGGATTACGTTGCTCCATTAAGACCAGAATATCCTGACGTTCAGGTAGCGAAAGTATGGCTTTGTAATAAATCATATAATATTCAAGGACCTCTTCAACAGGCAAAATGTTCAGGCAACAGCCCTTCCCACCGTGCAAAATATGGAATCGTGATATCTGATGGTCTTTTCCATCCATCTGCATAACAGCATTGCCACGCACCGTGTATAAGAAACAGCTCGCAGGGAATCGATAGGAGTGAAGTCCCTCCTTCATCTGCATCGTTATATGGCGAATATCCATTATTTTAATAGACGCCTTGTTCCATAGTAAAAGATGTTCATTGAAATGTAAGATGGCTTCCCAGCTCCTTAAAATCATTGGTCATATATAATCTAGTGAAGTGAAGGTATGCAATATGTACAATAATTCATACGTCTTTCATATCAACCCGTTTTTTCTATTTGCGCTTCTCCTTATTATAACTATAACTCTCAACTTACACAGCATGAGATTGGCAAATAAGTGGAGCGACTGGATCAGTTATGAGGGGAATGCCGTGGCGACGGGGGAAGAAGTTTAGGTTTCCGATACATTGTAGATGATTTGAAATAACTAAGCGAAAATGCCGCCTGGGTCTAAGGACTCGTGTCGGCATTTTCATTTTTATCGTGTTTTTTTCCTATTTAATACGAGGAGCACGGTTTTGGTAGGGATTAAAAAGTGAGGGAAAGCTGTCGATTTTGAGAAACGTTAATGAAAGATTGCTTTGATAGCGTCATGGGTCTGATCTGTTTCTGCAGAAGACCATCGGCATTACTATAAACGAATAGTAGAATTTTTCGCGCACGATATTGAGGCGATAATGCTTGTTACGACCAGGTCCCACGTTGAGCACCAATCTGAGAAAGAGACCGTCCTAACTTTTCCTTCTTGGTATTATCCCCTTATTCTCTTATAATGAATAATTTAGCGACCAATATACAATTTTAAGGAGATGGAGTATGAAAGAGAGTAAGGTACGCTTTGCCACAAAGTTTCTGATCGTAGTAGCTATGATTTTATGTAGTGGGTTGCTACCGATTACAGGTGGAAAAGCAGAAGCAGCACAAGAGCGGTACAAATCCGAATTCAAATTTGAATTCAAATATGAGGAAGAAGCATCCAGAGTTATACCTCAGGTTCGTGTAACGAAGTTTTATTTTGATGACGGTCGTGTAGAGACTGACCTTCATGAATTTCCAAAGCAGGCACGGGCTGTATCGAAAGACGCTCAATATTCGGAGAGCGCTCGCAAAAAAGATGATCCAGCGCTGAAGCAAACATTTTATCCAGGCTGCGGTTGGGGCTTTGGCACACATGTGATGAATACAGAGAAAGGTCCGCTAGCTTTTACGATTTATTGTGATTCAACGACAGACAAACAACCAGATGCAAAAGGTGAAAAGAAGTCCGTAAGCAATCATGTTATCTATAAATATGATCTCGAACGCAATCTTCTAAGCGTGTTGAATCAAGTACAAACATTCGGGGAAAGCCGGCCTCCGTTCCGAATCTATTATGACTTTGGAGGCTATACCTTGCAGAAAGGTAACGGAGAAATAAATTATGAAGAACGAAATATCCGAGTCTATTCACTGCTCAGTAACAAATTGCTGGCGCGTATTGCTGAATATCCACAGGTAATTGACAAAACCTTAAGATACTCCGAGTACACAAAAATATCCAATGACCCAAAAGTTCTCGCTAAAATTGGAAATTATGTAACACATAGGAATAATAATTACATAGGAGAAACAATCATTTTGAATTCAGACGGAACCCGAACCAAAAGCAAGATTCCCGCCGCACTACCAAACCATATTTTTTATGAAGATAAAATTGGTTCAATAACTTATGTATCCTATAAAAATCCAAAAAGCGAAAATCGCATGGTAGGTTATCGAACTTCTGCAAGTGCAGCAATCAAGCCACTATCCCGCGTAGATGCTTCAAGTTCGATGTGGTTCACTGAGTACAAGCGTTACGTTCTGATTCGTCAGCAAACTGCCAAAGAAAAAACAATAAGAATAGTTGATACAAAAACGGCAAAAGTTGTATCCGAAATTCTGGATATCGGCGGTGGAGTATATAAGGAAGTTGGCGATTCAATTGTTTTATTCCAAGTCGAAAAGAAAGATTACTACCTGCACTTGCCAACAGGAATTATTACCCGTAATATGGAGAATTCTCAATTGGTACAAGCCGATACAGGTGGATACACGGGCGACCAATCGAAACTGATCTCCATGCAGGCTCCACCACAAATGCTCGTAAACGGCAAACCGATACGTTATGCCGGCCAAGGCCCCTTCCTGACCAAGGATAACCGCTGGTACGTTGAAGTGAATGATTTTGCAAAGGCAGCGGATGCTACAGTGTCCAAAACTTCCAGTGGATTGACGATCAATCGTGGTAATTATAAAATGACCGTCTCCAAAACCGATAAAACAGTATTAACCTGGGCTGGGCAGACCTTCGTACCGTTGGAGACACTGAACGAAAAATTGGGCATGGCTGGAGGTTTCTTGAATTCCCTTTTAGGAAATGGCTACGAATACAAAGTGCTCCATGTTTTTTCCAAGGATCTGAAAGAAGCAGATGTGATCGCTCGCCCTGATCTGTACGAGGCCATCAAAAATGATTCAGGGAATTATTATTCAATGGAAAATGGCAAACCTGCCGCAAGGCCTTTGTCGGAAGCCAACAGGTATTATTATGATGGAACTAATCTCATCTTCAAAGATGGATTACTCGTAAATGTAGCTTCTATTTACAATGCGGGTGGCCGTACGTTGCGAAATATTCTCTTCGATATCAATAAACTGAAGCATGTCATTGCCGTCTATGGAACGCCGAATGCAACCATGACCGGAGGACAAATGGTACGCTGGTACGAGGTGGAAGGTAACGTGCTGGTATTCGAAGGTAGCTCTGATTTGAAGGGTGCTTATTATATTTCACGATAAACACGAGGTGATTTTCTGTGCTTCAAGCCCGTTTCCAAATAAGGACACGGGCTTTTTTTTATTCAGGCTGAAAGACACCCGAGTCCTGCGGCTCGGGTGTCTCCGCCTGCCTGAATGTGATTGCGCTGGAGGAAGCGGGGTTTCTCGAATGTGAAGCTGTACTCCGAAAGCTGGGGCGACTGGATTAGTTATGAGGAGAACCCAGTGGCGACGGGGGAAGAATAAAAGGTTTAAGCGCATATACAGTATGTATTTTGGAGTACATCCCTACCTGGGCGATGTACTCTTTTGCGTTGAGCAAGGATCTGACGAAGTCAACAGAAAGTCAACCAGAAGACGTAGAAAGCATTCTCTGCGCAGAATGATGAATACGCGCCCCAGACGCGGGACGCGTAGAATGGGATAGGAACTGTGAACCAGTAGTGGGTCTTCAGTCAACAACTTCATAAGAGTCAACTAAAAACCAACTTAAAACGCATAATATTAATGATAAAAAACAAATGTGATTTTACAAGGAGAAAAATGTAAGTTTTTATTTTTTATACCTACAAAGTAAATTGATATGATATACTCTGTGTGTAGTTTGAATTATTTGGATTTACCTAAAGCTAAGGAATCTAATTATTACAAATTTTATGTACCTGCTTGTGTACGCATTTTTGGAAATTGCATTAAGACAATTAGTTCTTACCAAGTTGCCCAAAAAGAAGTGGCAGAACAACTACGCAATAGTGAAATAGAAATTTTCAACGCAATGTACACTAAAAAATTACTTGATTCTACTGTAGGACGTGTCACGATAGAACCACAGAAGTACAAAAAATTTGTGGACTTCGAATCAGTTGCAAAGGGTTATTCCCTTCGTCGAGGGTCACCAATGGAGTACTCTTACAATTGTGTCTCTGTAACTTTATACTCAATGTTAAAAAAATCAATTGATCAAGTTGTGATTAGTGCGGACAATGCGATTAGCAACGATATTTTAAGATTCTTTTTCAATCGAATGCTTCAGCACAATTCTCACAACTGGTATTGGGGCTATGATAACGGTTATTATTATAATGTAATTGATTTTAAATATCAGACTGTGTCTTCATGTAAAGATAGACTTGCAAAGAATAATTTAAAGCTTGATAATGTGGTTTGTACTAGATTTGACGAGCAATATGATGCTCAGGAATCAATACAGATTCTTCTTCTTGAGGAAAGTCTCTTGTATTTGATAAGTAAGTTAGATAATGATGCAGACATCAACAATTATCTATTGGACTTATCTGTAACTAATTCAAGCCAATAAAAACTTCAAACTTATTCTATATGGATCTTAATGGTTGTTATGTGTTATGATGCATTTGTGTTAAGGAGTGTAAATAATCTTCTTATGGAGGAATTATAATGACTTTAACACACAGAGAGCAACAAGTATGGAACAGAGTTGTACTTCAAGGTTGTACTATGGCTCAAGTCGCTAGACAACTAAACCTAAGTGAAACTAGAATCAGACAGCTTAGAAACTCTGCAATGGCTAAAAAATATAAACCATAACTCCATGCTGTTGTTCTAAAAGACTACGTCTAACCACGTGGTTCTTCTCTACTTTCACAGCATCACAGGTAACATCAGAGAATACATATGTATATAGCAAAAGGCCCCCACATCTCTGTAGGGGCTTCTCTCATGTCAGTTAACTTGTACCAGCAGTCTACGCCCATCTTCTGTTTCCATAGGCACCATATCATTCCCAGATACCTTTGTGGCGTAAGCTTCTGCCCACATGTCTATTTCACCTTGTCCCTTTTTGTAGGATGAAGCTGATGTACCATCACGTTTGTAATAGTTGGCACCGTATTTATCGATGTTTGTATCAAAGATGGGTCTACCAATCTGGATCGGCAACCCTTGGTCGGATAATACCCCGAGACGTACTAGCTTATCTGCTTTTGACGTGAACGAGTATTCTGTAAATACACGATATCGGTCTGGGTAGATAGTTTTTGCTATTGGATCAGCATCCGAATGGAACATCGGAGCGTACACGCTCTTTTTACCATCGGCTGGGTATGGGTCCACGAAGATCATCTTCGACATTGTAACTGTAGCTACATCACTTCTAAGTTTCAGTGCCTTACCAAATGYGTCGTACACGTTCTGATATTTGTTGCTCATTGGATGCAACAGTTTCATTTTCCCAAATGTATTGAAGTTAGTGCCGGTTTTGGCTACTTCACGGAGTTCGTTCAGCCCGTAAAAGTCTGTGGCTTTCTTGCCTTCTGCTTCCATGTAACGAAGCAAAATCGTGGCTACCTCAGCCCGTGTAGTCGGAGCGTCTACGTTGAACTTTCCTGCCGCATCCCCCGTCATGATCCCCGTGCCCATTGCAATCGTGACGAATGGGTAGTCAGACTTTTTCAGTGTACCCTTGAAGAACTCAGCTACTGGGATTAAGGCTTTATCACCCTTAGCATCACCCTGAGCTTTGTTGTACTCAGAATCTGCCGCCGCCAGTCCGTTAGCCATCCACTTAGCAAGTTCAATCCGCGTCATAGCTTTGTTGCCTACAAATCCGTTTGGATAATCTACACGATTTACAAATCCAAGCGCAGTTACTTTGTTCACTGCTTCTGCCGCCCAATTGGATGCCGGTACATCGTTAAATGCTTGGCTCACCTTGTTTGGTTTGTATTTCGTAGCTCTACTAAGCATTGCCGCAAACTCGGCCCGTGTAACATTCGCACTTGGCTTATATGTGCCATCAGTGTATCCTTCAACAAGTCCAAGCTCAGCCGCTTTTTTAATAGAAGTTTCTGCCCAATGGCCTTTAATATCCGTAAAGTTGGTGCTTGCCTGTGCCACTTCTGCCACAACAGGCACTGCTGGATAGGATACACTCGATAGTGTAGTCGCTGTAAACAGCGCCAACAAGAGTTTTCCAGCACCGTAATTTCGCTTGCTCACCTCTTCACCCCCGTTTGATCGTCTATACATAGATCATTATGAGTTACATTTCCTCACCAAGCAGTAACCACCACAACATCTAATGTGTAGCATTGATCACAAACATTCGTTCGAACAAGCCTTTCGCATCACAACGATTTCTTTTCATATGCTAATAAGTCATCTAAGCGCTCTGCTGCTCCGTAATCTACACCATACGTATGCGAGTAACGATCCAAAGTAATTCCCACCGACGAATGCCCCATTCGCTCCGATACAATCTTCGGATGTACGTTTTGCTTCAATAATAATGAAGCATGGGTGTGACGCAGATCGTGGAACCTGATTTTGGGAAGTCCTGACCTCCTAAGCAAATCAAGCCAACGTGCTTCAAAATAATAAGGACTGATTGGCAAACCATGTTTGGTCTGAGAAATGAGCCCATGATCATTGTATTTAGGACCAGAAGCCAGCTTGTCCTCTGCCTGCAATACTTTTTGCTTTTTCAAGGCAGTCATAGTTACATCAGGTATAGCCATGGTTCGAATTCCGGCCGCAGTCTTTGGTTCCTGAAATATATGCCCCTTTTCTCCCCTGGTGTAGGATTGCTTTACGGTGAGTGTTCTGGCTTTCAATTCAACACCTTCCCATCTCAGAGCGATAGCCTCTCCACGACGTAATCCGCAAGTGGAAGCAAGCAAAATAATCATATGATAACGATACGGCTCGGTGTATTGCAAAAACTGCGTAAGCTGTACGTTATATTAAAATTGTATTGAATGCTCCCGCAGACAGCTGGTGGTCCATCTCGGAACTCAAGCTCGCCCGTTTTGGAAAATTGGCCCAAGCACCTGAACATCCAAAGCCAGCCCCGCTGCCCGATCGGTCGACTTGGATCGTGACCGCTTCCTCCACGCAAGGAACGGATGTCACGGCTCACATGCTTGATGGAAAACAAGACACATTATGGACGAATGGACGAAAGCAAACGAGCGGACAGTGGATTACGATTGATCTTGGGGAAACGAGTGCTTTTGACGCAGTAGAGCTGGACCCTGGGAACGCCAAGGATGACTATCCCCGGCAATATCGCATTTTCGTTTCCGATGACGGGCAAAACTGGGGAACATCTATTGCCGGAGGCGAAGGCGTGTCAGGACGTCTCTCCATCACCTTTCCTGAGCAGCAGGCTCGTTATGTGAAGATCATGCAGATGGGTGAATCCGATCAATGGTGGTCGGTCTCCGAGCTATATGTTAATCACTATGGAACAGGAAAACAAAAACGTCTGCTTTCAGATGCATGGTCCGTCACAGCGTCTTCCRATGAGGAAGCTGCAACGGCGATACTGGATGACTCGAACCAAACACGCTGGACTTCCGGTCAGGCACAAACAGGCGGTGAGTGGCTTCAACTGGATCTGGGCAATTCAGAGACAGTGAACCGGATTGTATTGGATAGTGCACACAACAGTGAGGATTATGCTCGCGGTTATGAAGTATACACCTCTCTGGATGGCATGGATTGGGGTAAAGCTGTGGCTACGGGTGAAGGGAAAAATGCCTTGCTCTTCATTTCATTCCCTGCTCATGAGGCCCGCTATATCAAAATCGTCCAGACCGGAACGGATTCTCACTGGTGGTCTGTAGCTGAAATCGCAGTTTATACTGCCGATCAGACACCATGG